>NZ_JBEGDB010000179.1:0-16198 GCF_043638955.1 Bradyrhizobium sp. 31Argb
CCAGTCTTTAGGCGGTCGCGTACTCGTTAGACTTCATGAACTATTTTGGTTAGGTCCATGATCTACCTCGTGAACTACAACATGAGCGGAAATGCGGGCGGCGGATTGTAAGCCGTATAGACCCTTTTACGAATTGCTCACCGGGAAGGAGTTGCCTTGGCCTAAGGCCGCCTCAGTTGTCGGCCTCTTCCATATCAGGATGTCGCCCATTGGCCCGGCGCGGCTGTTGGCGCCGCGCAGGATATTTGCGAAGATCGGGGGCAACCGGAAGTCCCTGCCGTGAGGCCAAGCGGCGCTTCTGACCCGATTCGGACACCGTGTGCTGACCCACTCACTCGATCACTTCGGGGTACCGAGGCTTGGCTTGCCGGGTCGGGGGAGCCGAGTTCTGAAACCGGTGCCCGTGGCGACAGATTGACCAAAAGATCACTTGGTTGCGCTTGTTGCGCGCTTCAGAGTCACCACAGCAGTACCCCCACGGGATGCCGGTGTAGGGTTCTTATACGTGAGCTCGTCGCCGTTGATCGCGATGAAACGCTTCTGATTCGAATTGTCCCACGCGGGAAAGCTGCCGCCGATAACATGTAAGGATATTGAATGTTCAGATTCATTGACTTTGTAGTCGCCAAACATCGCGATTAGCCCCTCCAGAGCGGCTTCGCTTTCCCCGGCGGTCGGAAAGTCGCGGCGGGCATATTTTGGCCGTCCCGGACGCATGAGATTGATTGAGAAGTGATCTGCTGCATCGAACATGAAGTATCCTTTCGGATCGGAACCAAATATTTGCGTTGTTTTCCCGGTCCTTTCATTCACGTTTACAAATGAAATGACGCTCCAAGTGCCTACAAGCTGCTGTTTGAGCGGATCTGCGGCTCCCGCAGATAACGTGCCGCATGTAAGAGCTGCGGCTATCGGAATTGACCATAGTGCTTTCATGGTGCTCCCTCCGGTTTTCAGGAACGTTCCATCTATGAGGGTTGTGGGCTGGCCGCCCAGCTTAGTCTGAGCCTCGAAATCATTGTACGGGGCACTCTGCGGTCAGTGGGGCAATTCATCCCACAATACCGCACCGACGGCCAGCACGGGATTGACCACACCAAGACGCGGGCATGCGTTCGAAAAAGGCAATCGGCCACGCTACGAGCCACTCCGGAGGTTGTTCCAGGTGCGCCCACGATCATGTCGGCGATCTGGCGGAAGCCGTCGAGCGAGAAGGCCGGGGCCTGTGGTGCAAGACAGGACAGCGGTCGTTGGAGCGTTCGGCGTGCCTAGCGTTGCTTATGATCGCGAGAAAGCCGGCAACGAAGGTCCGGTTCTGGCCCATTGCGTCATTTCGTTACGATGCGGAATTTTGGTCGCTACCGGGGACATAGCGGACATTGGCAAGCCTGCACCAAGTCGAGTTCGATTTGTGAGTACGCGCCCTGGGCGCCTTGCGCCTAGCCGGCCAGCGTGCGAACGGCTTCGGCGACGCTATGGAAGACGTGGTTCGTCGGTAGCGCGTGATAGAGGCCGAAGCGCTCAAATGCCTGTTGGGCGCGGGTCGATTCGAGGCGAGCGATCGCGACGGTCACGCCTTCCTCGCTGCATTCACGGAACAGATCGAGCAGCGTTTGTGCGGCGGTGAAATCGATCTCCACGATGCCGCTGGCTTCGATCACCAGCAGCCTTGGCTTCGGTGTTGCCGTCTTGATGACCTTCAGCGCGTCGGCACCAAAGCTCGAGGCGTTGAGAAACGACAACGGCGCCTGCAGGCCGACCACGGCAACTTTCGGGTCGCGCTCGCCCCTGATGTTCGGGTTGGCCGGCCACCAGATCGTGGTATCAGGTACGCGGTCGAACACGACGAGCCGCGCCCGCGTCGTGCTCCAGATGCCATGGAGCAGTGAGAGCGCGATGCCGACGGCGACACCTTGCTCGATCGGCAGGATGATGATCGAAGCTGCCGTTGCCACCACAAGCAGAAACTCGCCGACCGATTGGCGAAAGATCGCGGCAATCTGGCTGACGCGAATGATGCGCAACGCTACGAAAAGCAGGACGCCGCCCAGCGCAGCCTCCGGAACGTGATGCAGCAGCGCGGCGCCGAACGCCAGCAGCGCCAGCACGATCGATGCGGCGAACAGTCCCGATAGCTGCGTGCGTCCGCCGGTCTCGGCCACGATGCCGGTTCGCGGCGGGCTCGCGTCCACCGGAAAGGCACCGAACAGGCCGGCTAGGATGCTGCCGGCCGCGGCGCCGAGAAAATCGCGGTCGACATCGGCGGGCTGGTCCGGATCGGAAGGAAATGCCCGCGTCGTCGCCGCGGTCTGGACCATCACGACGATGGCGATCAGGAGAGCCAATGACAGCAGCTTGACCCATCGTTCCGGAGGGATCTCAGGAAACGACGGCATCGGCAGCGTGCCCGGCACGGTGCCGACCACGCTGACCCCTTTGGTTTCCAATCCGCCCCAGATCACGGCGGCGGTCGCCGCCACCAGCGCGACCAGTGCGCCGGGAATCCTGGCGCTGATGGCCTCGGATCCGGCAACAAAGGCCAGCACGAAAAGCCCGATGCTGACGGAGTAGAAGTTGGCGGCAGGAAGATGCTCTGCAATCTCCGCGATCCGCTCGAGCATCGGTCCTTTCGGTGGCGGTACGCCGAGCACGACGGGCAGTTGCGAAACCATGATGTGGATGGAGATGCCGGCAAGAAAGCCGATGGTGACCGGGGTCGACAGCAGGTTGGCGATCCAGCCGAGGCGAAACAGGCTGCCGGCGACCAGGATCACTCCGACCATCAGCGCCAGGGCCGCGGCAAGCGCGATAGCCTCCGGGGAGCCGGCGGCTGCCATCAGCGCAAGGCCGCCGGCGAAGATCGGCGTGATCGTGGAGTCGGCGCCGCATGACAGAAAGCGGTTGCTGCCCAGCATGGCAAAACCGAGCGAACCTGCGATGAAGGCGAAAAAGCCGATCTGGGGGGCGAAGCCGCCGAGGCGCGCAGTCGCCATCTGCTCGGGTATTGCGATCGCGGCCAGTGTCAGGCCCGCGATCAGGTCGCCGGGCAAATCGCCCGGCCGGAACGCGGCCAGCGAGCGGAAGATCGGCCAGGAGCGGCCTGCTGTCCCGGGCGTGTCCTCGGCCATCGGTCCTCGGTGCGATTAGCGTAAGGGCCGCCCACTATTCGACATCGTGATGCGAAAGGCCAGCATTGCTTTGGCGCTGGCACAAGTCTGACCAAGCCTCAGCCGATATTCTGCAGCGCCGGAAACGTCTCGAGCAGCCAGATGCTGACATTGGTGACGGCGCCGGTGAGAAAGCCGATGCCGGTGATAATCATCAGCACGCCCATGACGTGCTCGACCGTCCGGAGATGCCGCTTCATCCGCGCGAACAGTGACGAGAACTGTTTGACCGCGAACGCTGCAAGCAGGAAGGGGATGCCGAGCCCGGCGGAATAGATCGCAAGCAGCGCGGCGCCCTTGGTCACCGTCGCCTCGGCTGCTGCGATCGAAAGGATCGCGGCGAGGATCGGGCCGATGCAGGGCGTCCAGCCGAAAGCAAAGGCGAGCCCCATCGCATAGGCGCCCCACAGCCCGACCGGTTTCGGCATGCTCATCCGGCCCTCGCGCATCAATATCCCGATCCGCGTCAGCCCGAGGAAGTGCAGTCCCATCACGATGATGACGATGCCGGCGACGATGGAGAGCTGTGCCGACCAGGCGCGGATCAGCCCGCCGATCAGGGAGGCGCTGGCGCCGAGCGCCACGAACACGGTGGAGAAGCCGAGCACGAACATCAAGGCCGCGGTCATGACTGCGCGCTTGGAGGCCTGCGTGCTCTCGTCATGGGCGACATGCTCGATGGTCGCGCCGGTCAGATACACCAGATAGGGCGGCACCAGCGGCAGCACGCAGGGCGACAGGAAACTGACTAGTCCGGCGATCAAGGCTGCCGGGATCGAGACATCGTGCATCAATTGACCTTCGAGGGCGGCAACCTATTGACGTGGACGGCGACAAGTTTCCAGAGGTTTCATGCGCTTAAGCCTAAGAGATCGGTCACAGGCCCGTGTCCGGGCATTGATCGCGAATCGTCTCCGCAATTCTACGGGATAAACGCTGGACAAGCCGGTGCCGTCAGGCTCAAACTTGAATCCCGCGACAAGCCTCGGCCGCCAGCCGGGACAATAAAATCATGCGGACGCCTGCAATCTAAAGATGGGCGCCGCGAAAAGGAAACGAACGGGAGCATCACACATGGCTATTTCACGCCGCAACATGCTGTTGGGAAGCGCTGGCGCCTTGGGCGCCGCATCATTTTCGTTCCCAAAGCCTGCCATTGCCCAGTCCGAGCCGATCAAGATCGGTTGCCTCGCGGCGATCACCGGCCCGAGTTCCGCGCCGACCGTCGGTTTCAACCGCGGCATCAATTTTGCGGTGGACAGCATCAATGCGGCCGGCGGCGTCAAGGGCCGCAAGATCGAGCTCGTCATGCGCGACACGCAGGGTGATCCGACCAAGGCGGTGAACGCGACGCAGGAATTGATCAGCCAGGCCAAGGTCCATGCCATCTGGGGGCCGGTCAATTCCGGCGAAGCGCTCGCCACCACGCCGATCATGGCGCGGGCCAGGATTCCGGACATTCATCCTTGCGTGGTCGAAACCCTGATCGACACCACCAAATATCCGAACGCCTTCCGCATGGCGCCTTCGAACAGCCAGTGGGATGACGCGGTCCGCAACTACTGCCTCAACGTCCTCAAGGTGAAGAAGGTCGCCGTCATCGGCGACACCACGGGCTATGGCGTGACCGCCGTCGGCGCCTCGGTGGCGGCGTTCAAGAAGGACGGCGCCGACGTCGTCTACCAGGCCAACATCGATGCGACCCAACCGGACATGACGCCCGACATGCTGCGCGCGAAGAACGCGGGCTCCGAGGCCATCGTGGTCTGGAGTGTCACCACCGGCATGGAGGCGCGGATGTTCAACACCCGCGCCGCCATGGGTTGGGACGTGCCGTTCGTCGGCCATCCCTCGCTCGCCTCGGGAGAACTCGCTGGTCTCGTCGATAAGCCCGAGAACTGGAAGAAGGTCTATGCGATCGGCTACAAGAGCTGCAGCTACGATGCATCCGGCAAACTGCCGCCGAAGAGCGAGGAGCTCGTCGCGCGCCTGGCCAAGGCGAATGTCGCGCTCAACGACACGCTGTTGTGGTGGGTCGCGGGCGGCATCGATGCGATCGAGCTGATCGCCAAGGCGGTCGCCGAAAGCGGTTCGACCGAAAGCGCGGGCCTCGTCAAATACTGGAACACGCTGTCCAAATATCCCGGCTATTTCGGCACCTACACCTTCACGCCGACGCAGCATAACGGTTACCCGACCGAAGAGATCGTGATGTCGGAGGCCAGCACCGCAAAGAACGGGACCTTCGCACTCGCGCCGGGCTACACATAGGCCGGCGGGCAGAGGGTGCATCCGATGCTCGCCTCGATCCTCGCATCCGGTCTCGCGGCGGGCGCGATCTACGCGCTCGTCGGCGTCACCTACAACACGATGTTCTCGACCTCGCGGGTGATGAGCTTCACCGCGGGCCAGCTCGCCATGCTGGGCGGCGTGCTCGGCTCGATGTTCACCCTGAAGATGGGCATGCCCATCATCGTGGGCTTCGTCCTGACGCTGGCCGCGTGCGCGATCGTCGGCATCATCACCGAGTTCGTCGCTGTGCGCCCAGTCCTGAAGAGCTTGGACCAGCATCTCTACGTGCTCTCGACGCTGGCGCTGGCCTTGATGATCCAGCAGATCGCGGCGATCAAATGGGGCACCGAGCCGCAGCCGTTCCCGCGCGTGATCGGGCTCGGCAGCGGCGTCTGGGACGAGAAGTTCTGGCTGCCGGTCATCGCCTGCGCGGTGACGATCGTGGCTCTGGAATATCTCTACCGCCGCACGCTGGTCGGCCGCGCCTTCGTCGCGATCGCGGAGGATAATTTCGCGGCACGTGCGCTCGGTCTTCCCGAGCGCAATTTGCGGGTCGCAAGCTACGCGCTGGCCGGCGTGATCGGCGGCATCGCCGGCTTTTCCGGCGGCCAGCTCCTGCTGGCGTTCTTTGCCAATGGCGCGCTACTCAATTTCTACGGCTTCGTGCCGGTGGCGCTTGGTGGCCTCGGCAACAACCGCGGCGCCATCTTCGGCGGGCTGGCGCTCGGCCTGTTCCAGCAGGCCGCGAATTTCCTGGTCGGCGGCATCTTCTCGTCCGTTGCCGTCTTCACCCTGTTCATCGTGGTCCTCTTGGCAGCGCCCCAAGGCCTGTTCGGCGGAAGCTCGGCGCGGAGGGTGTGATGACGGCCGTCACCGCAACCTCTGCTCAGAGCGAAAGTGGCGCGTGGCGCACCGCCCTGCCGCACATCGCGCCGTTCCTCGGCATCCTCGCGCTCGCATTGCTGCTGCCGTTCGTCAGCAATGATTATTGGGCGCTGATCGGCACGCGCATGGCGATCTACTGGGTGCTGGTCGCCGGCCTCAACCTCGTGGTCGGCTTCGCCGGCCACCTTGCGATCGGCTATGTCGCGCTATTGACGCTCGGCGCCTACACGACGAGCGTGCTTGTCGCCGGCAATGTGACGCCGGCGCTGCCGGTGTTCCTCGCATTGCCAATTGCCGGCTGCGTCGGCGCGCTGTTCGGGGTGATCGTCGGCTTGCCGGCGCTGCGCCTGCGCACCTTCTATTTCGCGATGTCGACGCTGGGCTTTGCCACCATCGTGACGCAGATCGCGCTGGCCTGGCAGAGCGTGACGGGCGGCGGCATCGGCATCGCCGGCCCGGAATTCCCGGCGCCGTTCGATACGCCCTGGGGCTTCTACGCGCTCTGCGTCGCGTTTGCGGTGGTCGCCACCTGGATGAGCGCCAACGTCGCCCGCAGCCGGTTCGGCCGCGCGCTGATCGCGGTGCGCGACGCCGAAGTGGCGGCGGAAGCGACCGGCATCTCGAAGCCAAGGATGCTGATCGCGATCTTCCTGTTCGCCGGCGCGCTGGCCGCAATCGCCGGCGGATTGTTCGCGACGCTGCAGACCTACATCACGCCCGACGCCTTTACCTTCGATCTGTCAGTCCTGTTCTTCATCGCGATCCTGATCGGCGGCCGCGGTTCGATCCTGGGGCCGATGCTCGGCACCATCATCCTGACCATCCTGCCTGAGATCGCCGCGCCGCTCGCGGCCTGGTCGACCTTCCTCTACGCCGTGCTGCTGCTGGTGATCGTGCTGGTGATGCCCGGCGGCATCGCTGCACTGCTGGATTTCCGCAACCGCCGCCCGCTCGCCAGCAACCGCGCCATCGTGCCGCGTCCGGCCGCTCTCGCCGACATCGTGCGCCGTCGCACCGGCGGCAAGCACCTCGAGCTGCGCGGCATCGCGCTGAGCTTCGGCAATGTGAAGGCGATCGACGGGCTCGACCTCGACGTGACGCCCGGCCAGATCCACGGCCTGATCGGCCCGAACGGCAGCGGCAAGACCACGACACTCAACGTCATCTCCGGCTATTACGCCGCCAAGGCCGGCGCGATGACGCTGGGCGACGACGTGCTGCCGCCGGGCCAGCCGGCATTGCGTGCAGCCTGCGGCATCGCGCGGACATTCCAGACCCCGCGCGTGATCGGCGAGGCTTCGGTGCTGGAGAATGTGATGATCGGCGGCTCAGTGGAGGGCAGGGCGACCTTCGTCGAGGCGATGCTGTCGGCACCGCGCAATAGCGAAGACGAGCGGATGCTGGCGGCGAAAGCGCGGGCGCTGCTCGGCGTGGTCGGGCTGGAGACGCTGGCGGAGGTGCGCGCCGACCGCCTGCAGCACAGCGAACTCCGCTTCATCGAGATCGCGCGTGCGCTGATGCTCGATCCCGATTTCCTGCTGCTCGACGAGCCCGCGGCCGGTCTTTCCAATGACGAGATCGAGCGGCTGGCGTCCCTGATCAAGGCGATTAGCGCACGCGGCACCGGTGTATTGCTGGTGGAGCATCACGCCGATCTCATCTTCGACATCTGCCACCAGGTCACCGTGCTCAATCTCGGCCGCACGCTGGCGGCGGGCACGCCGGCCGAAATCCGCGTTCACAAGGAGGTGGTCAGTGCTTACCTCGGCGGCTGAACCTCTGCTCTCCGTGCGCGCGCTCGAGTCCGGCTACGGCAAGATCCGCGTGCTTCATGGCATCGATTTCCAGGTCGCCGCCGGCGAGGTGGTAGCGCTGCTCGGCCCCAACGGCGCCGGCAAGACCACGATGCTGCGCGCGCTGTCGGGACTGCTGCCGGTGACTGCGGGACAAGTGCGCTTCGACGGCCACGACATGACCAACGCGACGCCGCGAGATGCCGCGCGTGCCGGCCTCGTCCATGTGATCGAGGGCCATCGCGTGTTCACGCAAATCTCCGTCACCGACAATCTGCTGCTTGCCGGCTACGACGTGCCGCGCGCCGAGCGCGCACAACGCGTCGAGGAAGCCCTGGCGTATTTCCCCGAGATCGCCGAAAAGCGTCACGAGCGCGGCGGCGCGCTGTCGGGCGGGCAACAGCAGATGCTCACCGTCGCGCAAGGCCTCGTGCGCCGCCCGCGGCTGTTGATGCTCGACGAGCCGTCGGCCGGCCTGTCACCGGTGCTGGTCGATCGGGTCCTCAACGTCATCGGCCGCTTGCGCGCGCAGGGCACCGCGGTATTGCTGGTCGAGCAATTGCTGGAGAAGGCGCTGGCGACGGCGGATCGTGTCTACGCCCTGGTGCAGGGGAATATCGTGCTGGAAGCACCGACCGACGAAAGCAATCTGGCGCAGCGGCTCGAGCGCGCCTATTTCGGCCATGAGAGCCACGCGCTGGTGAGCCACTGATGCGGCTTCCCTTCTTCTACGGCTGGATCATCATCGCGGTGACCTTCGTCACCATGGCGATCGGCGTCAATGCGCGCACCGCGTTCTCGCTGTTCTATCCACCGATCCTCAGTGAGTTCGGCTGGGACCGCGGCGTCACCGCCGGCGCGTTCTCGTTCGGCTTCGTGGCCTCCGGCATCGCCAGTCCGCTGATCGGCCGCCTGATGGACCGCTCCGGCCCGCGCGCGGTGATGGAACTCGGCGTCGTGCTGATGGGCGCAGGGTTCCTGCTGGCGCCGCTGACGACGCAGCCCTGGCACCTCTATCTCAGCATCGGCGTTCTCGTAGGGGCGGGCAGCGTCTGCCTCGGCTATTCCGGCCAATCGTTCTTCCTGCCGAACTGGTTCATCCGCCGCCGCGGTCTCGCGATCGGGATCGCCTTCGCCGGTGTCGGCATCGGCTCGGTGACCTTGCTGCCGTGGGTGCAGCACATGATCGAGCAGACCGGCTGGCGCACCGCCTGCACCGCGATCGGCATCCTCGTGCTGGTCGTGCTTGCGCCGATCAATCTGCTGGTGCGAAAGCGTCCCGAGGACATCGGGCTACTGCCTGATGGCGATGCCGCGCCGACCGCCACTTCGGCAAAACCAGTGTCGAACATCGTCGATCCCGTCTGGGCCGGCACCGACTGGACGTTGCGTCTGGCGCTCCGCACCGCGCGCTTCTGGTGGATCGCGCTCGGCTATTTCTGCGGTCTCTACATCTGGTACGCGGTGCAGGTGCATCAGACCAAGTTCCTGCTCGACATCGGCTTCAGCCCGAATGTCGCGGTGTGGTCGCTTGGCGTCGTCAGCCTGCTCGGCATTCCCGGCCAGATCTGGCTTGGCCATCTCTCCGACCGGATCGGGCGCGAAGCGGTGTGGGCGATCAGTTGCGCCGGCTTCGCGGTCTGCTTTGCGAGCCTGGTCGCACTGAAATATGCGCCTGTGTTGCCGCTGGTCTATCTGATGGTGTTCACGCAAGGTGCGCTCGGCTATGGCCTGACCTCGGTGATGGGGCCGGTCGTGGTCGAGATCTTCCAGGGCAGGCATTACGGCAGCATCTTCGGCACCATCATGCTGGCCGCGCTCGCGGGCGGCGCTGCGGGCCCGTGGGCGACGGGGCTGTTGTATGATTTCACCGGCAGCTACACGGCGGCCTTTGCGATCAGCATTGTCGTGAGCGCGTTGTCCGCCTTCGCGATCTGGCAGGCAGCGCCTGGAAAAGTCCGCGCTGTGGCGGGGCGTTTGCACACGTTGCACAGCCGTAGCCCGGGTGAAGCGTCAGCGCAACCCGGGACCGCGCGCAAGCGCTGATGCAGGGGTCCCGGGTTACGCTAGCGCTCCACCCGGGCTACGGCGCGGTCGGTGCTCCCGATCGTGCGCTGCAGGTCGCCGATCGCGCGCAGGAAGCTGTCAGCCGGCGTGGTCTCCGGATCGATCAGGCGGTGCAGGCGAAAGCCGTCCTCGAGCGCCAGCACGATCGCGGCGGTCCATGCCGCATCCAGCCGGCTGTTCCCGCCGCTATCCTTCCGCGCGGTCTCGATGATGTCGGTGACCAGCTTGCGCCGGGCGCGCAGGCGCTTTGCAAGTTCGGGCCGGCGCTTCTCCGCGCGTGCGACGAACAGGATCATCTCCATGTGCAGAAGCGGCGAGCGGCCGAGCGGATCCTGCCTGGTGCGGTCCATGTGCTTCAACGCGTCGATGAAATCGGCGAGATTGGTGTGTTGGGCCAACAGGTCGAGGTTGCGCCGGATCGATTGCTCGACATGGTCCTCGAGCATCGCGATGATGAGCTCTTCCTTGCTCTTGAAGTTCGAATAGAACGCCCCGCGCGTGAAACCGGCGGCGGCCGCGATCGCCTCGATGCTGGCGCCGCCGATCCCCTGTTCCTCGAACACGCGCGCCGCCGCCTCGGACAGCTTTTCGCAGGTGTCGTCCCTGGTCGGTCTGGTCCTAACTCTTGACATCGGCCCTGTTTAGGCCACAATGCAACTCGATACAAGAGTGTATCGAGTTTTAGGGGTGGAAACGCTTGGGCCCGCACGAAGCGGCGGCCGGTAGCGTTCAATGTGAAATCGTCGCAACGCGGCAACCGATTGAGGTCACCATGAACGAGCAAGCTCGGCCGGCGAACAGCGATCCGCTGTTCAATCCCCTGGCGCCGGAATTCATCCGCAACCCCTATCCCCATTACGAACGGCTGCGCGCCGAGGACCCGATGCATGTCACGCCGTTCGGCGCTTTCGTCGCGAGCCGTCAGGCCGAGGTGAGCTTCGTGTTGCGTGACAAGCACTTTGGCAAGGACTATGCCGGCCGCGCCATACGCCGCTACGGGCCAAAGGCCATGGAGGACCCGGTCTTCCGCAGCATGAGCCAGATGATGCTGCAGCAGGATCCGCCCGATCACACCCGTCTCCGCGGCCTTGTGGTGAAGGCATTCACGGCGCGCCGGGTCGAGGACATGCGGCCGCGGATTCAGGAGATCGTCGATCAGACGCTCGATCGTGTCATCCCGCAGGGCAGGATGGACCTCATCGAAGACTTTGCATTCCGCCTGCCGGTGACGGTGATCTGCGACATGCTCGGAATCCCCGAGGAGCATCGCGAAACGTTTTATACCGGCTCGCGCGACAGCGGGCGCATCCTCGAACCGGTGCCGTTGTCGCCTGAGGAGATCAAGCAGGGCAACGCCAGAACCAAGATGTCGGAGATGTATTTCCAGCAGCTGTTCGAGCTGCGGCGGAAGCAGCCCGGCGATGACCTGACGACGCAGCTCGTGCAGGCGGAGGAGGACGGCCACAAGCTCAGCAACGAAGAGCTGACCGCCAACATCATCCTTCTGTTCGGGGCCGGGCACGAGACGACCGTCAACCTGATCGGCAACGGCCTCTTGGCGCTCCACCGCAATCCCGATCAGCTCGCGCTGCTCAAGGCAAATCCCGCCCTGATCACCAACGCGATCGAGGAATTCCTGCGCTATGATTCCTCCGTGCAAATGACCGGGCGCGCGGCCCTGGAGGACATCGATCTCTGCGGCAAGCGCATACCCAAGGGCGAGGCCGTGCTGTGCCTGCTGGGCTCGGCCAACCACGATCCGGCTGTCTATCCCGACCGTCCGGAACAGCTTGATATCGCCCGTCCCAACGTGAAACCGCTGTCCTTCGGCGGCGGCATCCATTTCTGTCTCGGCGCCCAATTGGCGCGGATCGAGGCCGAAATCGCGATCTCGACGCTGCTCCGCCGCCTGCCGGGCCTGCGGCTGGATGACGCGGAAAATCCACAGTGGCGGCCGACCTTCGTGCTGCGGGGGCTACGGCGCCTGCCGGCGAGCTGGTAACCTTCTCGCCCGTCCCAGCGGCCGCAGTGTGATACCGCTGTGACTTCGCCATACTTGTCTCTATATATTGGGCTGCTCCGGCGCCGTATTGGCCACGCGCGCCGGGGCGGGGCTCAAAGGGAGACACCGTGCAGACGACGCTGCTCGGCCTGGCAATCGCGTTCATTCTTGCGCTGATCGCCGCGCTGGTCGGACCGTACTTCATTGACTGGAACCAGTTCCGTCCGCAATTCGAGGCAGAGGCGACGCGAATCATCGGCGCGCCCGTGCGCATCGGCGGCGAGCTTGACGCGCGGCTGCTGCCGGCGCCGCAGCTTCGGTTGCGTTCGGCCGTGATCGGCGGCGACAACGATCGCGGCAAGGTCCGGGCCGACAAGCTCGACGTCGAGTTCAGCCTGGGTTCGCTGATGCGCGGCGAATGGCGCGCCACGCAGCTCACCGTCAATGGCATGTCGGTGGACCTCGGTCTGGACCAGAAGGGACGGATCGATTGGCCGGCCTCGCGGGGCACGTTCGACTTCGCCTCGCTTGCGATCGATCGCGTCAACCTCACCGGCCACATCGCCCTGCATGACGCGGCGAGCCACAGCACGCTGGAACTGCGCGACATCGCCTTCAGCGGCGATGTCCGCTCGCTTGCCGGCGCGATCCGCGGCGATGGCAATTTCACGTTCGACGGCTCCCGCTATCCGTTCCGGATTTCCTCCGGCCAGAGCGCCGATGGCAGCGGCACCCGCGTGCATGTCAACATCGACCCCGGCCAGCGCCCGCTGTCGGCTGATCTCGACGGCGTGCTCACCTTCGAGTCCCGCGCGCCACGCTTCGAAGGCGTGGTGGCGCTGGCCTCTCCGCCCGCATCAAAGAATGATGACGCCGCGCCGACGCCCTGGCGTATGGGAGCCAGGGTCAAGGCCGATTATTCGGCGGCGCGGCTCGAGCAGATCGAGATCAGCTATGGCAATGAAGACCGCGCGCTGAAGCTTGCAGGCGCCGGCGACATCCGCTTCGGCGGTTCGCCGCTGCTGCGCGCCTCGCTCTCGGCTCGGCAACTCGATGTCGACCGCTTTGCCACGAAGGACAATAATGCTGAGCCGGTTCGTGCGCTGCCGGCGCTGCGCGCGCTGCTGTCGGGCGTTCCGCACGTCGCGCTGCCGTCGCAGATCGAATTTTCGTCCGAGAAAATCATGCTCGGCGGGCGGCCGCTGCAGGATATCGCGGCCGAGCTTCACGGCGACGACAAGGGCTGGACGGTGCGGCGGCTCGATTTCCGCGCACCGGGCGCCACGCGCGTCTCGCTCAGCGGTGCTGGCCCGCAAAGCGCCCAGTCCGACAGCTTCAAGGCGGCGCTCAATGTGGAGTCTTCCGATCCCGATGCGCTGATGGTCTGGCTGCAGGGCCGCAGCGATCTGCCGTCTCGCAAACAAAAACCGCTCAAGCTGCGCGGCGACGTCACGGTCGCCGCAAACGGCTTTACCGTCGACGCCATGAAGGCCGAGATCGATGGTGGCGCGATCACCGGACGTGTCGCGGTGTCGTATCCCGGCGGCAATAGCGGCGCGAAGGTCGACGCCAACGTGAAGGCCGACCGGCTGGACCTCGACGCGGCCACCGCTGTCATACGCTCGCTGGCGGGACCGCAGGCCGAATGGCCGGAGGAAGCGCAGCTCTCGCTTGACATCGGGCGCGCGATTTCGGCCGGACAGGAGCTGCGTCCGCTGCAGGCCAAGCTCGGCTTTGGACCGAAGACGGTCTCCCTCGAGCGGCTGAAGATCGGCCAGCCGGACAGCGTGACGATCGAGGGCACCGGCAATTTCGATCGCATCAACGCGACCGGAAAGCTCGCGCTCAACGCAAACGCTGCGTCGCTCAGCCAGTTGACCGGTCTGGCCTCATCGTTCGCGCCATCAGCGGCATCGCGCCTCAACACGCTGGCTGCGGTTCCCGGTCCGGCGCGGCTGAAGCTCGCGCTTGATCTCGACAAGGGACAGGCCGATCGCGGCAGCCTTCGCGCCGCGTTGGATCTCGACGCGCCCCAGCTCAAGGGCTCCGCCACGGTGACGGCGAAGCCGCTGGTCGCCGCGATCCGCAGCACCGATCTCGATGCCCTCAGCCGCAGCGATCTCGGTGTCGACGCCAGATTTTCAGCGGGGCAGGGGCGTACAATGCTCGCGCTACTCGGCCTCGATCGCGTCATCACGGTCGGCGACGGCCCCGCGCAATTCGAAGGCTCGGTCAACGGCGCCTGGCGCGCGCCGTTGCGGCTGAAGGCGAGGATGTGGGGCGCAGGACTTGATGCGGACGCCGAAGGCTCGGCCGAGCCATGGGACGAGGCGAAGAAGGCCGGCATCAACCTGCGGGTCAGGAGCGCCGACATCAGTCCGCTGCTCGATCTGAAGTCGTCGGACACGCCGGTGAACGGCGTCCGCCTGTCGTCGCGCGTCTCGCTTGCCGGCAACAGGCTGTCGTTTGACGACCTCGACAGCATCGTCGGCGGCTCGCGGCTGCGAGGCCGTGTCGCGCTCGCCATGGGGGATGAGAAGAACATCGAGGGCGAGATCGGGCTCGACCAGGTCACGCTCGCACCGATGTTCGCGTTTGCGATCGGCGCCGGCGGGCATGATCCGGCCGAGCCGCTCGGCGGCGGCGTGCTCAAGGGCTGGCGCGGCAACATCGTCTTCCAGGCGTTGCGCGGCGAACTGCCGGGCGGCAGCGAATTGCAGCCGGTGAGCGGCACGATCAAGAGCGACGGCCAGGCGCTGACCTTTGAGGCCCTCAAGGGCAAGATCGGCGGCGGCGATCTCAGCGCCGCCATCGATGCAAGGCCGAGTGCGAACGGCATCACCGTCAATGCGAGCGTGCAGCTTAATGGCGTCGATGGCACGGCATTGAGCTACCGAAATCTCAGCATGCCCAAGGGGCGCGCCTCGTTGCAGATGACATTGATGAGCCAGGGCCGCAGCGCCGCGGCGCTGACCGGCGCGGTGTCCGGCAGCGGCACAATCACGTTGGAAGCGGCGCGTATTGCCGGGCTCGATCCGCGCGCCTTCGACATCGCGATCCGCGCCAGTGAGAATGGACAGGTCTCGGATGATGCGCGGCTGAAGCAGATCGTCGAGCAGGCGCTCGCAAACGGCGCGCTGTCGGTCGCCTCAGCCCAGCTTCCGTTCAACATCCGCGACGGGCGGATTCGTGTCGGCGCCAGCACGCTCGCGGCCAATGGCGTCAATGCCACGATCTCCGGCGGCTACGACATTCCGGCCGACCAGGCCGACATCCGCGCCGCGCTGGTGCCGACCGCGATCACCGCGGCGAGCCGGCCGGAAATCCAGTTGTTCGCGGTGGGCACGCCTGATGGCCTCACCCGCAGCGTCGATGTCGCGGCGCTGTCGTCCTGGCTCGCGGTGCGTGCGATCGACCGCGAGACCAGGCGATTGGATGCGATTGAGCGCGGCGAGCCGCCTCCAACGTTCCAGCCGACGCCACCGCTGATCCCGCCGCAGGAGCCGGCGGAAGCTCCCGATGCGAGCGCGACGATCCCGCCAGCATCAACCGACGTACCGATCCCGGGCCGCGATCCGCGCAAGGGAGCGCAAAAGCCAAAAACGAGCGCACCGCGTCCGCCGCTGGCGCAGCCGCCGGCCAGCACACCAGCCGCCAATCCGCCTGCGTCAGTCGCGAGCCAGCCGCAGCTCGCCCCATTGCCGCCGCCGATCGACGTCAAGCCGCCGCCGGGTGCCGCGAAACCAAAACCCCGCCCGCCGCTCGGACTGACGCCGCAGGTCGCCAACCCGCCATCGCGTCCGGCCGCGCAGAATTAGCGCCCGTAGCCCGGGGGGAGCGAATGCGTAACCCGGGACGTCTGCATCAGTAGCGGTCCCGGGTTACGCTGGCGCTTCACCCGGGCTACGATTCAGAGTGAGCGTCACGAGAGGATCGCCGTGCCCGGCCTTGACTTGCGCGGAATGCTTTGGATTGCCCGATCGGGGTGATTG
>NZ_JBEGDB010000017.1:0-56647 GCF_043638955.1 Bradyrhizobium sp. 31Argb
CCGCGCGAAACTACTTCGCCGTCGTCGCCATTGCCGCCACTCTGCTCTGGATAAGGTAACTGTCCACACGGCCTAGTCCTTCGCGAACATGGCGACAACGACAAGCTTCAATTCGTGCCCGATTATCCAACGCCGAAGGCGGCGGAGGGTGACGTCGTCGTGCGGGTCAAGGCCTCTTCGATCAACTACCACGATGTGTTCACCCGCCGCGGCATGCCCGGCATCAAGGTGCCGCTGCCGGTCATCATCGGCCTCGACGTAGTCGGCGAGATCGCGGAGCTTGGCGCGGGCGTCACCGGCTGGAAGGTCGGCGATCGCGTGCTGATTGATCCGGTCAACCGCGTCGAAGGCGGCTTGATGGGCGAGACCCAGGACGGGGGCCTCGCGGAATATTGCCGGGCCAAGGCGCACCAATTGGTTAAGATTCCCGACAATGTCGGCTTCGAGCAGGCGGCGGCGCTGCCGGTGGCCTACGGCACGGCGATCCGCATGATGAACACGATCGGCAAGATCAAGCCGGGCGAAAAAGTACTGATCCTTGGCGCGAGCGGCGGCGTCGGCGTTTGCTGTGTGCAACTCGCGAAACTGGCCGGCGCCTATGTGATCGCCTGTGCCGGCAGCGAGGAGAAGGGGCGGCGGCTCAAGGAGCTCGGCGCCGACGAAATCATTCTCTACACGCAGACCGATTTCATGAAGGCAGTCTTCGAGCGCCACGGCAAGCCGCATCGCCGGCGCTTCGTTGAAGGCGGCGGCGTCGACGTGGTGGTCAATTTTACCGGGGGCGACACCTGGGTGAAGTCGCTTCGCTGCCTGAAGCTGGGAGGCCGTCTCCTGACCTGTGGCGCCACGGCTGGATTTTCGCCCACCGAGGACCTCCGTTTCATCTGGACTTTCGAGCTGCAGGTCCTCGGTTCCAACGGCTGGGAGCGCGAGGATATCGAAAAGCTGTTCGATCTGGTGCAGGCGGGCAAGCTGCAGGTCCTGATCGACAAGTCCTATCCGCTTGAACAGGCCAAGGAAGCGGTGCGCGTGATCGAAGATCGGGCGGTGTTCGGCAAAGTCGTGGTGACGCCGTGAGCAAGACAGAAGTCACCACGCTTACCGCGGCCGATATCCAGAAGATGCTGGATGTCTCGCCGTTCAATCTGTTCCTCGGTCTGACCGTCATGGACGCCGATCCGGTCAAGCAGGAAGTCACCATGCGCTCGGCGATGCGTCCCGAATTCGAGCGTCGTCCCGGCTCGAAGCAATGGCACGGCGGCGTGATCGCTTCCGTCATCGACACGGTCGGCGATTTTGCCGTCGGCATGATGGTCGGGCGGGGCCTGCCGACTGTCAATTTCCGCGTCGACTACCTCAGGCCTGCGGTCGATACGGCGCTGGTTGCAGTGTCACGCGTGCGGCGCGCCGGCAAGAGCGTCGGCGTCGCTGATGTCGATGTGTTCGACGAGAAGGGTTCGTTGCTCGCGATCGGAAGGGGCACCTATTCGACGCTGGATACAAAGTAACAGCAAGAACGGGACGGATGCGCGCTGCAATGAGGCCGGTTCGACGCAATCATAGAGGGGCCAGACGATGAGCAGGTTTTCGAGACGTGACTTTCTGATCACCACGGCGGGTGCCGCGCTCGCATCAAGCATGGCCGAACCTGCGCTGGCTGGGCTGGAAACGCCAAAGCGTGGTGGTACGCTGATCGGCACCTGGGGCGGCTTCGAGCCGCAATCCCTGTTCGTGCCGCCGGGCGGCGGCTCAAGTCCGTACTTCACCTCGACCAAGGTACTGGAGCGTCTGATCCGCCTGACGGTCGATCTGAAGTTCGAGCCGGTGCTGGCCGTCGACATCAAGCCATCGGCCGACTTCAAGAGCTACACGATCAAGCTGCGCGAGGGCGTCACCTGGCATGACGGCAATCCGTTCACCGCCGAGGATGTCGTTTTCAACGCGATGCAGTACTGGAAGCCGATCTCGGCCGGCGTCTCTCTCGATGCGCTCGAAAGCGCGGAGGCTACCGACCCGCTCACCGTGGTGCTGAAGTTCAAGGCCCCGGTCCCTGAATTCTTCCTCAAATCTGTGCTGGCCGGCAAATCCGGCTTGGTAATTCCAAAGCACATCTACGCCGGCAGCAACATCATCACCAATCCGATCAATAACGCGCCTATTGGTACCGGCCCGTTCAAAGTCAAGGAATGGGTGCGTGGCAGCCATGTCGAGTATCTGCGCAACGAGAAATACTGGAATCCGGGACTGCCGTATCTCGACCGCCTGGTCATTCGCTGGTGGCGCGATCCGGCGTCAAGGGCGGCTGCGTTTGAGGCAGGGCAGCTCGACATCGGAACCTTCAATCCGATCCCGATGCCGGATATCGCGCGGCTGGCCTCCGGTGGCAAGATTATCGCCGAGACCAAGGGATATGCGAACTCGGCCTGGGTCACCACCATCGAGTTCAACCAGCGCCGCGACATCTTCAACAAGCGCGAGGTGCGTCAAGCGCTGATGCAGGCCATCGATCGGCAGTTTATTGCGGACACCGTGTTCTTCGGCCGTGCGCGTCCCTCGCTCGGCGCCGTTCACAGTTCCAATACGATCTTCTTCACCAACGACGTCCAGGACTATCCGTTCGACGTCAAGAAGGCAGGGAAGATGCTGGATGCCGCGGGCTTCCCGGTGAAGGGCGGCTCGCGCTTCAAGCTCAGCCTGGTTTCGGCCGGCTGGTTCGAGGAGAACATCAAGATCGGCCAGTATGTGAAGCAGGCGTTCGAGGACCTCGATATCACCGTGGATCTCGCGGTGCCGGATCGAGCCACCTCGCTCAAGCGGATCTACAGCGATTACGACTATGACGTCGCGATCTCCAATAATTCCGGCGGCATCGAGCTCATCCCGAGCACGACGCAATATTACACCACCGACGGCATCGTGAAGGGCGCCGCATTCCGTAACGCGACCGGCTATTCCAATCCGAAGCTCGACGAGATCGTTGCCAAGATGACGGTCGAGACCGATGAGCCGAAGCGCATCGTGCTGGCCAAGGATTTCGATCGCCTGGCCACGATAGAGGCTCCGCTGCTTCCCATGGTCGATCTGGAGCCGGTGACGATTGTCCGATCCGACGTCCGCAATCACTCCGCTACCGCCGACTTCATGGGGGAAAGCTGGGCTGAACTCTGGCTCGATCGCTAGATAAGGGAGCACCGACTTGAACCGCATCGTGCTTCGCCGATTGGCTCAGGTAATCCCGCTGGTTCTGGCGGTGATCGTGCTCAACTTCGTGCTGATCCACCTCGCGCCGGGCAGCCTGTTCGACGTCATGACCGCCGAGCAGCAGATCTCCGATCCGGCGATGCTGGATCAGCTCCGTCACACCTACGGCGTCGACCAGCCGACCTGGGTGCAGCTCGCCAAGTATATCTGGTCGGTGATGCGGCTCGATCTCGGCTTCTCCTACCGGCAGAACGCGCCGGTGCTCAACGTGATCATGGACCAGTTGCCGGCCACTGTGATCCTGATGCTGGCGGCGACTTCGGTGGCACTGCTCGTGGGGGTCACGGCCGGTGTGCTGGCGTCCGTCAGGGTCAACACGATCTGGGACAATTTGATCTCGCTTGCGGCAGTGTTCTTCTTCGCCGCGCCAAGCTTTTGGCTCGGCATCATGATGACGGTGCTGTTCGCGGTCAAACTCGGCTGGTTTCCGGTCGGAGGCATGCGGACGATTGGAGCCGGCAACGGCGCGTTCGCCGATGCGCTCGATGTCATGCACCATCTGGTGCTCCCGGCGACGGCGCTCGGGTTGTTCTATGCCGCGACCTATGCGCGGGTGATGCGGGCCTCGATGCTGGAAGTGTTCCGGCTCGACTTCGTCCGCACCGCGCGCGCCAAGGGGCTCTCGCCGTCACGCGTTGTGGTCGCACATGTCATGCGCAACGCGTTGCTTCCGATCGTGACGCTGCTCGGCCTGCAGCTCGGCACCATCCTGGGTGGCTCCGTCGTGATCGAGGCCGTGTTCAGTTGGCCCGGCATCGGCAGCCTGCTGTTCGACAGCGTGATGAGCCGGAATTTTCCGATGGTGCTTGGCGTGCTCGTGCTTGGCTCGCTGCTCGTGGCGGTCGCCAACGCAACCGTTGATCTGCTCTATCTGCGGCTCGACCCGCGCATCCGGGCGAGGTAGGCGGATGCTCAGGCTCGGGATCGATTTTGTTCGTCGCTTCGCGCGCAACCGCGCCGCGCTGATCGGCCTTCTGCTCGTCATTGTCGTGATCGGCGTCGCGCTGGCGGCGCCTTGGCTGTTCCCGCGCAACCCCTTGCGCATCGTCGGCCGTCCCGAGATCTGGCCCTTTGTCAATTCGCGCTACCCGTTGGGCACCGACTCGCTCGGCCGGGACATCGCGGCGATGATCGCGTACGGCGCGCGCACGACGCTGTTGATAGGGCTATGCGCCAGCGTCACGGCGACGCTGATCGGGATCACGGTCGGCGCCACCGCCGCTTACTTCGGCGGTTGGGTCGATGAAATGCTGATGCGTTTCACCGAGCTGTTCCAGACCGTTCCGAATTTGATTTTCGTACTGACGATCGTCTCGATCCTCGGCCAGAAGATTGAATATGTCACGATCGCTGTCGGTATCGTTACATGGACTCCGATTGCGCGACTGACGCGGGCGGAATTCATGGCGCTGCGCGATCGTGAGTTCGTCCAGGCCTGCCGCGCCATGGGCATGGGAAACTTGCGCATCATGCTTGGCGAGATCCTGCCAAATGCGCTGCCGCCGGTGATCGTGCTGTCTTCGCTCGTGATAGCCGGCGCCGTGCTGTTCGAATCCGCGGTGTCGTTCCTGGGGCTTGGCGATCCCAACGTCTCGAGCTGGGGGCGGCTGATCGGCGATGGCCGGACCCTGATCCGCACCTCCTGGTACATCTGCGCCGTGCCGGGACTGGCGATCATGGTCACGGTGCTGGCGCTCAACCTGGTCGGCGATGGTCTCAACGATGCGCTTAATCCGAAACTCAGGGATCGCTGACATGGCGGCTGGCAACGGCCCGGTTCTCGAGATCGACCGGCTGAAGGTGTCGCTGTTCACGCGCCGCGGCGTGCTGCCGGCGGTGGATGGGCTGTCGTTGACGGTGGCGGCAGGCGAGACGGTAGCGATTGTCGGCGAGTCTGGCTGCGGCAAATCGCTGACCGCGCTCGCGGTCATGCGGCTGTTGCCATATCCGCCGGCGAAGGTCGTCGGCGGTAGCGTGCGTTTCATGGGCAGCGAGCTGACGTCCTTGTCCGATCGCGAGATGCGGCGGGTTCGAGGCAAGGACATCTCGATGATCTTTCAGGATCCGATGACCTCGCTCAATCCGGTCACCACCATCGGCGACCAATTGATCGAGGCGATTCAGCAGCACAATGACGTCTCGCGTGCCGAGGCGCATGCCCGCGCCGTCGAATTGCTGCGCCAGGTGCGCATCCCCGATGCCGAGCGACGGCTGAACGATTTTCCGCATCAGATGTCCGGCGGCATGAGCCAGCGCGTCATGATCGCGATGGCGATCGCCTGCGGGCCGAAGCTTTTGATCGCCGATGAGCCGACCACGGCGCTCGACGTGACGATCCAGGCGCAGATCCTTGCCTTGCTCAAGGAATTGCAAGCGAGTTCGGGCATGGGGCTGATCATCATCACGCACGACCTCGGCGTCGTGGCCGAGACCGCCGACCGCGTTGTGGTGATGTATGCCGGCCGCAAGGTCGAGGAGGCGCCGGTAGAGGCGCTATTCGAGCGGCCGCTGCATCGCTACACCCGCGGCTTGCTCGGTGCCACGCCTTCGGCGACGCGTCGGCGCGGCACCCGCCTGGCAGAGATTGGCGGCAGCGTGCCGCCGCTGTCGGACCTGCCGGCCGGCTGCGCCTTCCAGAATCGCTGTCCCGACGCATTCGATCGTTGCCGCGCGCAGAGACCGGACCTGATGTCGCTATTGCCGGGACGCACTGCGGCGTGTTTCGCCGCCGAAGAGGAGCTGTCGCGACATGCCGCTGTTGTCCGTACGTAGCCTTTGCGTTCAGTACCAGACCGCGCAGGGCACTGTGCGCGCGGTCGACGACGTCAGCTTTGAGCTCGAAGCCGGAGAAACCGTCGGCTTGGTCGGCGAATCCGGTTGCGGCAAGTCGACCCTCGGCAAGGCGATCATGCGGCTGGTCCCGAGCTCCGACGGCCGCATCGTGCTTGACGGGCGGGACATCACGAGCATGTCGAGCGGGCAGCTCAAGTCCCTACGCAAGAACATGCAGATGATCTTTCAGGATCCCTATGGCTCGCTCAATCCGCGCCATGACGTCGGCACCATCATCGGCCAACCGCTCAGCGTTGCCGGCTGGTCGCGCCGTGACATTCGCGATCGTGTTGCCGAGCTGATCAGGCAAGTCGGCCTGCCGGCGGATGCCGAGCGCCGCTATCCGCACGAGTTCTCCGGCGGCCAGCGCCAGCGCGTGGGCATTGCGCGTGCGCTCGCGCTGCGGCCGAAAGTCATCATCTGCGACGAGCCGGTATCGGCGCTGGACGTCTCCGTCCGCGCACAGGTGATCAATCTGTTGCAGGACCTGCAGCAGCAGACCGGCGTGTCCTTTCTCTTCATTTCCCACGACCTCTCGGTGGTCGAACACATCTCCGATCGTCTGATCGTGATGTATCTCGGCCGCATCGTCGAAAGCGGCAGCGGTGAAGAAATTTGGCGGCAGCCGGCGCATCCTTACACGCTTGCCCTGCTGGCGGCGGCGCCGATCGCCGATCCACGACTGGCGCGCGGCCGGGCCAAGCAGGTCTTGCAGGGCGAACTGCCAAGCCCGCTCGATCCACCCCAAGGCTGCAGCTTCCATGAGCGCTGCCCGATGGCGCGCGAGCGCTGCGGCAAGGAGCGGCCGGTACTGCGAAAGGTGTCCGGCAGCCGAATGGTGGCCTGCCATTACGACTTGCTTGAGCAGCCCGCCGAGTTGCCGCGGGCAGTGAGTGCGGCCAGTTAGCTGATACGAAAGACGGAGTTCTGCCGATGCGTTGGCACAATCTGGGCGATCTGATCGATCGCAGGGGCAACCTGGACAAGGAAGCGATCATCGATCTCGCCTTGCCCGGTGGCCCGAGGATCTATACCCACCGACAGGTCGATCAGCTCGCCAACGGGGTCGCAAAATATCTGACAGACCGTGGATTTTCCCGCGGTACGCATATCGCCATCCTGTCATTCAATCGCGCCGAATATGTCGCGGCTTATTTCGGCATCATGCGCGCGGGCTGTATCGCGGTGCCCGTCAATATCAAGGTCGCGCGCGATACCATCGACTATGTGATGGACGACGCCAAGATCGCGCTCGCCTTTGTCGACGGTGCGAACCGCCCTCAGGTGCGCGAGGGCATTCCGGCGATCGACTTCGACGACGTTGGGCCG
Source organism: Bradyrhizobium sp. 31Argb (assembly GCF_043638955.1). Lineage (NCBI taxonomy): Bacteria > Pseudomonadati > Pseudomonadota > Alphaproteobacteria > Hyphomicrobiales > Nitrobacteraceae > Bradyrhizobium > Bradyrhizobium sp. 31Argb. Next base: position 7,423 of record NZ_JBEGDB010000017.1, read on the forward strand.
AACGGTTTTGCCGCGAGCATAAAGCCCTTCGATTCCTTCGACAGCGTCGTGGCCGGGCCGGACGAAGTGGGCCAGATGCTCTACACCTCCGGTTCGACCGGCCGGCCGAAAGGCGTGCCGTTGTCGCATCTCGGTCAGCTCTGGGCGCTCTCCACCCGAACCAGCGGCGCGCTCAACGAAAGCGAGCGCTACATCATCGCGCAGCCGCTGTTTCACATGAATGGGTTATTCGCGACCAAGACAATCTTTGCGACCAACGCGTCCGTGGTGCTGCTGCCATCGTTCGAGACCAGGAGCTATATCGAGGCGATCGCCAAGTACAAGGCAACGGCGGCGACGGCCGTTCCCACCATGTGGGCGCGGGTGGTCAAGGAGCGCGAGCTGCTGGCTCAGAACGACATCACTTCCGTCAGGCGATTGATGCTGGGCTCGGCGCCGATGACGATGGGCCTGTGGGACAAGATCAAGCAGGTCCTGCCGAACGTCACGCTCTCCATCGGCTACGGCACCACCGAAGCCGGGCCCGCGGTGTTCGGGCCGCATCCAAAGGGCATTCCAACGCCGCCGCTCGCGCTCGGCTATCCTATCGATCCCGAGACCGTCAAGCTCATCAATGGTACCGAGAATGAGGGCGTGCTGTTGATGCGCAATCCTGCGCTGATGGATCATTATCACAATCTGCCGCAGCAGACGGCGAAGGCGATCACCGATGGCTGGTATTACAGCGGCGACGTGATGCGTCGCGACGGGAACGGCTTCTACTATTTCGTCGGCCGCGCCGACGACATGTTCGTCTGCTCGGGCGAGAACGTCTATCCGGGCGAGGTCGAGAAGCTGCTCGAACGTCATCCGCAGGTGCAGCAGGCGGCGGTGGTGCCGCTGCCGGACGAGGAGCGCAGCCAGGTCCCGGTCGCCTTCATCGTCACCCGCGCCGACGCCAAGCCGACCGCGGACGATATCCGCAAATTCACGATCGCGAATGGACCGGCCTATCAGCATCCGCGCCGCATCGAGTTCGTCAATGAGCTGCCCTGGGCTGGCACCAACAAGATCGACCGCAAATCGCTGATTGATCGCGCCCGCCAGCTCGAGGCGGCGAAAGGCTGGTCGGCGTGAGCACGCTGGCAGGCAAGATTGCATTGGTCACCGGCGCCAGCCGCGGCATCGGGCAGGCGATCGCACTCAGGCTTGCAGAAGACGGTGCGATCGTTGCGGTTCATTATCACTCTGCCGAGGGTGCCGCGCGCGCTGTTGTCGACGCGATCGTCGCTGCCGGTGGGGCTGCGTTTGCACTGCAGGCCGATCTATCGGCGCGTGGCGGTGCCGTGGCGCTTGCCGCAAAGTTCACCGCGGAACTAACCGAGCGATACGGCAACACAGCGTTCGATATCCTCGTCAACAATGCCGGTGTCGGCAAGCGTGCGACGATCGAGGAGATTACGGAAGAAGATTTTGAGCTTCTGTTGCAGACCAATCTCAAATCGCCGTTCTTTCTTATCAAGGCTCTGTTGCCCCATCTCCGCGACGGTGGCCGCATCATCAACATTTCGTCGATGGGAACGCGCGCCGCTTACCCCGCCATGGCGGCCTATGCGCCGACAAAAGCGGGCCTGGAGGCGTTCAGTCGGCTGCTCGCCGTTCATCTTGGCGGGCGACAAATCACGGTGAACTCCGTGATGCCAGGCGCCACTGCGACCGACATGAACGCCAACGCGCGCGACCCCGTCGCCAGCCGCGCGGTTGCCAATTCGATTGCGCTTGGACGTGTCGGCCAGCCCGCCGATATCGCCAAGGTCGTCGCGTTCCTGGCGTCCGACGATGGCGGCTGGGTCACGGGCCAACAGATCGACGCCAGCGGCGGCCAGCGGCTGTAAGCCGCACTGCCGCCGGAACAGGCAAGGATTGGCCGCTTTAGCTGTCCGATGCCTCGCCTGGCGGGCTTTTCATCAGCAGATTTCCCATGAGGGCGCCTGGCTCGCGGCGGGGACGCTACACGCTGCCGCGAGATTGTACAGCGTCTGATGAAAGTTCATGCTAGCCGCAGCGTGCATATGGCAATAACATTCTTCAAACAAGGTTCACGGCAACCAAAACATTCTTTTCCCTCCTGGATTCGGAGGTTTGCATGCTCGACGACTTCGACCGCAAGATCTTGGCAACGCTGCAGGTGAATAGCAGCCTCTCGATGCAGGACATTGCCGAGCGGGTCGGGTTGAGTTCGACGCCCTGCTGGCGGCGGATCCAGAAGCTTGAGAGCTCCGGCTACATCAAACGCCGGGTGGCGCTATTGGACGCGGAAAAGCTGAACCTTGGTGTCAGCGTCTTCATCGCCGTCAAGACCAACCAACACAATGCGGAGTGGGCGCAGAAATTCCGGAAAATCGTCACGAGTTTTCCGGAGGTCGTGGATTTCTATCGCTTGAGCGGCGACGTCGATTATTTGATCCGAGCTGTCGTATCTGACATTCGCGCCTATGATGATCTCTACCAACGATTGATCGCAAAGATCGACTTGCACGACGTTTCGTCGATGTTCACGATGGAGCAGATCAAGTCGACCACCGAATTGCCACTTGCGAGTCTCGCGTGAGCGACTGAGGCGGGCACCCATGTGCCTGGGCTGGATCGTCGACACGGATACCGAGATGGGACACGACGGGGACATGGAAACCGGCTTCTGCCGCGGCGAAGCCGGACACGTGAGGGCTTCGGTTGTCGTCAAACCGTAATATTACGTCACTAGCGTCCGCCGCGCGTTGGCTTGGGATGTGCGCTGACGCGCAATTTGGACCGTCGGCGGGCAGGTCGTAGCACTGGGAAGCTGGAGCGGCTGTCCTGATCTGCGTGGGCGGGGACAGTGGTGATGCTTCGATCGGCCCAAGCCGAACTCAAACCGGATCGCGCCAAGCGTGTTGTCGCTGCGTCGGCCAATAGGCGGCTGGCAGCTTGGGCATGCGCGTTGACCGTCGCGGGCATGGCTGCGGGTATCGACATGGCCGCGGCTCAGACAAGGCCAGCGAATGCGCCGATCGAATTCAATATCCCCTCGCAACCGCTCGCCGCCGCACTCAGTCGCTATGTCGATGCGACCGGACGCGACGCCCTCTACGACACGAGCCTTGCGGCCGGCCGCCTCTCCGGCGATGTCCTGGGCGTGTTTGCGCTGGACGAGGCGCTCCGAAAGCTCCTGTCGGGCACCGGTCTGGCTGCCGAGTTCGTCGCCGAGACGACTTTCGTGCTGTTGCCAGAACCGCTCGCCACTCAGCAGGCGGCGCAGCAAACACGATCGCCAGAACATCGGCGTTACTATGGACAGATTCAGGCGAGCATTGCGGATGCTCTTTGCCGATCGGGCGGCGCGCGTCCGGGCAGGTATCGCTTCGCCGCCGTGTTCTGGATCGCGCCAGACGGTGCCGTCCAGAGATCCCAACGTATCGGGTCCACCGGCACGCCGGATGCCGATGAGCGGATTGATGCGACCTTGCGCAGCGTGCGGTTCAACGAGCCGCCGCCGGCGGGCTTCCTGCAGCCGGTCTTGATCTTGATCGTGCCGCAAGGGCCCGGCGTGGTGCAGGGTTGCGGCAAGCCCGATCCCAACCTCCGATCGGCCGGGACCCGGCCATGACCGAGAACGCCTTGACGATCATCCGCCGCCTGTTTGTCGATCGCTATGACGACCTCAAGGCGCGTCTGACTCAACGCCTCGGCTCGGCCGATCTCGCCGGCGATGCCATGCAGGACACGTGGTTGCGCCTGTCGCGCGCGGAATCGATTGGCGCCGTTCAAAGTCCGCGCAGCTATCTCTTCCGAATCGCGTTGAACGTGGCAGAGGATCGCCGCCGGATGGAGCGGCGTCAACGCATATCGGCCATCGAGATCGAAAGCCTGCTTGAGCTGCCCGACGATGCGCCGACGGCTGAGCAAACCATGTTGGCGCGGTCTGACCTGGAGGCATTCGAGGCGATCGTCGACGAACTCCCCGAGCGGCGACGGGTGATCTTTCTGGCGGCGCGGGTGGGCAATGTTCCCCGCCAGGAAATCGCCGACCGGCTCGGAATCTCCCGGCAGCTCGTTGCGAAAGAACTCCGCTTGGCACTCGAACATTGTCTGGCGCGCTATAAGGAATTGAAGGGTTGAGCGTGCACTTCCGGTCGCCGAGAATCGTCTTAGAGGCAAGAATTCCTGCAATCGTCGCCGGCGTTCTCACGGAAGAAGCCGCGAAAGGTGCAGCATCGAGATGAGCAAGGCACATCCAGGTCTGGATCCGGTAGAGCGGGAAGCGGTCAACCGGCTGCAGAAGCTCACATCCGGAGACATGACGCCGAAAGACCTGGCGGCGCTGGAACTCTGGCGCGCGCGCAGTCCTCTCCATGAAGCCGCCTTTTTGGAGGCGAAGCGCCTATGGCGTACGGCCGGTGCCGCCGGCCATGCTCTGTCGGATCCGGATGAAAGCTTTGTAGCCAAGCTCGATGCGCTGGGACGGCGCCGCAGGATGAGCCGTCGCGCGGTGTTGAGCGGCGGCGTCGCGGCACTTGCCGCGGTATCGGTCTACGGCGTGCTCGACCCGCCGTTCGGACTTTGGCCGTCATTGTCCGAACTGAATTCGGATTACCGCACCGGCACCGGCGAGCAACGCCATGTCACATTCGCTGGCGACGTGGCGATCGGCCTGAACACGCAGACGAGCCTGGCCATCCGTCCCGCGGAAGGAATCGAAGATCGCATCGAGTTGCTCTCCGGCGAGGCGTCGTTTGCAATATCGACGCGCCTGGCGCGATCGCTCGTGGTCCTGGCGGCAGACGGCAGGACGACCACCGAATCCGGCCGGTTCGATGTTCGCTACACCGCAAGCGGCGAGCGGTCCCCGGTCAGCGTGACCTGTTTCGAGGGCGCGGTGCGGATTGAACGTGGAACCGACGTGGTGGCCCTGCGATCTGGCCAGCGCGTGCGCTATGATCTTGCGGGACTGAGCCAGATTGCTGCAGTCGATCCGCAGCTAGCCTCGGAGTGGCAGCGCGGCATCGTCGAATTCCGCGGTACGCCACTCATCGAAGCCGTGGAAGAAATCAATCGATATCGGCCCGGCCGCATCATTTTGATGAACGCGGCCTTGGGCCAGAAACAGCTCAGCGGTCGCTTTCGCATCGATCAGATGAATGAGGCGCTGTTGGGATTGGGGCGTGCGTTCGGCGCAAAACTGCAGCGATTGCCGGGTGGAATCGTGCTGCTGAGCTGATTCGGGCGAGGGCGGGTAAAAAATTTCTCAAAAAAATCTTCCGAAAGCGTAGTCAACGGCCACTCGGGATTCGGTCTCAGCGGTGAGACCTCTCTTGACCCCCGAGGCGGCGGCGACATCCGGCTGCAGCGTCAGGGGCGTACCGTTGTCTGAAGGAGCCGCCCGATGTCCGCCCGTCCGTCCTCGACCGCCACCGGTCCCACGCGCCGCCATGCCCGTCACGCGGCGCTGCTGACCGGCGTCAGTGTGATGGCGCTGTTCCTGGCGAATGCGGCGGTGATGGCGCGCCCACTGGGCGGACAGGCGCCGACACCATCGGCGGCGGCGATGGCAGCATCGCAGTCGGCGGCGCAGGAGGCCGCGGCAGTCGCCAAGCAAAGCCAGGATGCGCTGGCGCGGGCCACGCGCGCCATCCAGGCGATGCAGGCGGTGCAGGATGCGGCGCGCCTCGCAGCGCAGGCCTCGCAGCGCTCCGCGACGCTCCCGCAGGTCGCGGTACCGAACGGGCTGGCGCCGGGCGGCCTGCAAGCCGCGCCCGGATGGCAGGGCGCGAATGCGCCGACGCAGGCCGTCGATGCCAGCGGCCAGACCCAGGTCGGCATCCAGCAGACCAGGGCGCAGGCGATCCTCAATTGGAATTCGTTCAACGTCGGCGCGCGCACCACGCTCACTTTCGACCAGCAGGGCAATGCGAATTGGGTGGCGCTCAACCGCGTGGTCGGCAGCACGGCGCCGAGCCAGATCCTCGGCAACATCAAGGCCGACGGCTCGGTCTATGTGATCAACCAGAACGGCATCATCTTCGGCGGCGCGAGTCAGGTGAATGTCGGCAGCTTGATCGCTTCGACCGCCAACATCACCAACGACCAGTTCCTCACCAGTGGCATCTACGCACGGCAGCAGGGCGGCCAGTACGTGCCGAGCTTCACCGATGCCGGCGGCGCCGTGACGGTTGAGGCCGGCGCGCTGATCGTGACCAGGGCGCCGTCGTCGGCGAAGCAGGGCGGCGGCTTCGTCTTGTTGATGGGCACCGATGTCAGCAATGCCGGCTCGATCAGCGCGCCGCGCGGCCAGGTGCAGCTAGCGGCCGGCAACGACTTCCTGCTGCGGCCGGGCTACAGCACCGACTCCAACCAGGCCTCGACCACTCGCGGTAACGAGATTTCGCCGATCGTCCGTGATGCGTTCGCGGCCGTTGGCAATTCCGGCCTGATCTTCGCCCAGCAAGGCGATATCACGCTCGCGGGCCACAGCATCGGCCAGGACGGCGTGCTGGTTGCCACCACCTCGGTCAACACCCGCGGCACCATCCACCTCTTGAACGCTGCCTCCGATGCCGCCGGCAGCGTCACGCTCGGCAGCGGCAGTCTGACCGCCATCCTGCCCGAGCTCGGCAGCACCGAGACCGCGCTCGACAGCCAGCGCAACCAGTTGATTGCCGATTCCAACGCCTTCACCCACGTCCCGGCCGCCAACGCCCAGTTCAACAATCTCTCGCTGCTCGCCGATCGGCTCGACCAGGGCCGCGTCGAGATCGTCAGTGGCGGCAACGTGGTCTTCAAAGATGGCTCCATCACGCAGGCGCAAGGCGGGCAGGTCGCAGTCTCCGCCGGTCGCCGCGTTTTCGCCGAGGATGGCGCGGTGATCGATGTCTCGGGCGTGCGCGGCGTGCTGCTGCCGATGTCGGCCAACAACATCATGGTCAACGTGCAAGGCAATGAGCTGCGCGATTCACCCATCAATCGCGATCAGGACTATCTGAAGAACGCGGATGTCTGGATCGACGCGCGCAACCTGGTGCTGGTGCCGGCCGGCACCGGCGGCTATTCGACCGACCGCTATTATACGCCGGGCGGCTTGCTCGAGGTCTCGGGCTATCTCGCCAATACCGCCCACCGCATCGGGGAATGGACCGCGCTCGGCGGCACTATCACCCTGGCGGCGCCGGAGGTGGTCGCGCAGAAGGGGGCGGTGTTCGACGTCTCCGGCGGCTCGGTCAGCTATGAGGGTGGCTATATCAGGACCACCAACTTCCTGGGAGCCGACGGCCGAACCTACAATATCAACAATGCGCGCGCCGATATGCAGTTCATGGCGCTCGGCGGCGGCTATGTGCGCAAGCATTATATCCAGGGCGAAGCTTACGATCCGCTGACCGAGATCTGGGCGTCCCCGTTCGGCAAGGGCGCCGTCAATCTGCGTTGGGAGGATGGCTACACCGTCGGCCGCGACGCCGGCTCCCTCATTCTGTCGACGCCGACGTCGATCTTCGAAGCCACCATCCTCGCCGACATCGTCAAGGGTGAGCGCCAGACCACGGCGCGGCCGAGTGGCACCACCGATGGCTACAAGCTGCCGCAGGACGTCGCGCCGCTCCAAGGCAGGCTCGCGCTCGGCAGCTACTCGGGCATCGGCCTCACCGATGCATCCGCTGCGCGGGTCGTCTTTGGCCGTGTGCCTGGCATCACCGAGGCGCTGAACGACACATCGGCGTTGCCTGACAGCCGCATCGGCACCGCGTTGTTTGATGCGGATGCGATCAATGCCGCCAAGCTGGGCGGTCTCAACTTTGCGAGCAGCAAGGAAATCGTTGTCGAGGCGCCGCTTGAGCTTGCGCCCGGCGCGGAGGTGACCTTCGCGGCGCCGCATGTCGATATCGCCGCGGACGTCACGGCTCGCGGCGGCAGCCTCACGCTGACCAATCTCATGCATGCCGTGCTCGGCAAGGGGCAGAACGAGCAATGGTGGGCGCTCAACGATGCGAACGGCAATTCGCAGGTCACGATCGGCGAGAGGGTTGCCGTTGATCTCAGCGGGTTGTGGACCAACGAATTCCGCGACACGCAAACCGATTCATCACGTCTCGCGCATCTTGATGGCGGAAATTTCACCGTCTCGACCACAGGCGGCATCACGCTTTCGAAGGGTTCGCTCATTGACGTGTCGTCAGGCGGCGCCATCCTGGTGGATGGCAAAACCAAAGGCGGCAAGGGCGGCAATGTCAGCCTCGTCGCCAATGATTATGCGCATCTAGCCTCGACGCAGTTCTTCACCAATCCGCTCATCCTTGATGGCGCTATCCGCGCCTATGGTTTTGGCGGCGGCGGCACACTGACATTGGATGCGGGCCAAGCGATCGCGATCGGCAAAAGCGTGGCCGATGCGCTGGTGCTCGATCCCGAGATCTTCCGGTCCGGCTTCTCCGCGTACAAGATCTCCAGCAACACCGGCATGGAGATCGGCGAGGGGACGCGCCTTGACGTCGAGGTGCCGGTCTATCGCTTCACGGACAAGAGCTATGACGCGGCGACGGGAAGCCCTATCGCGGATGCCGCGGAGCTGTGGACGCCGCCGAGCTTCATCATCAACCCCGTCGCGCATAGCGTCACGCAGCGCGTCGGCGCCGATGTGACGCTCTGGAGCCTGCATGATTTCACGCTGGCGAAAGGCGCGTCCATTAACGTCGATGCGGGGCGTTCCGTGTCGATCTTCGCCAATCGCCAGACCGTCATCGACGGCGCGATCTTGGCGCCCGCCGGCAATATCCTGATCACGAGCCTGCAGGACGCGCCCGGCGACAGCCGCTATAATTTCGGCTATGGCGAATTCGCCCTGACGCGGTCGATCTGGATCGGCAACGCCGCGGTGCTGGATGTCTCCGCACGCGGCGCGGTGGGACGCGATGAGCGCGGGATTGCTTACACGGCTGTGCCGGACGGCGGCACGATCCGCATCGGCGGCACGGGCGCGGTCGACAACGGGGGCGCGCCCATTGTCAGCGATGCGTTTGTGATCCTTCGTCCCGGCGCCATGATCGATGCATCAGGCACCTCTGCGCTGGTCGATGTCTCCACCGGCAACGGCTCTGTCTCGACGCCGGCCGCGAGCGATGGCGGGACGATCTCGCTCTATTCCGCCTTCGGCATCACGCTCGACGGCACCTTGCGTGCAGCAAGCGGCGGCAGCGGCGCCTCCGGCGGCGCGCTGAGTCTGACAATGGCTGAACGAGGTTATACGCTGGGGCAACCCACCGCGAGTTCGCCCTATGCCGCCGGCGACTTGACGGAAGCCTTCCAGAGGTCGCGCGATATCACCCTCGTGCAGTATGCGGGTCGCAGTGGCCTCAGCGCCGATCTTAAGCCGGGTGAGGGAGATCCGGCCCTGCAATTCGGCCGCACCGTGATCGGTGTCGACCAGATCGAAGCGGGTGGATTTGCATCGCTCTCGCTCTCGACTCGCGATCTCTTTGTTTTTGGCGGCAATATCGATCTTCAGCTTTCGCGCAGCATCCGCTTGTCAGGCGGTGTGATAACGGCGCCCTCTGATCAATCCGCTGTCAACATTCGCCTTGCGGCGCCTTACGTCCGCCTGGAAGGGTTTAACTACAGCGGGACAAAGCCGGAACAGGTTGGGGATATCAAGGGGTACTATCCCGGCATCAACGTGGGGTCGGGCTTCCTTCTTGGTGCTCCTCAATCGATCGCGAAGGACAGCCATTTCACGATCTCCGCCGATCTCATCGATGTTTACGGGGATATTCATTTCGGCGCGACGGCCCAGCAAGGCTATGGCTCAGGGCTGATCCGAGATGCCGTCGCCTATGGCTTTGACCAGGTGACGTTGCAAAGCCGCGGTGATCTTCGCGTTGGTGATGCCACAATCCGTGCTGACCAAAACGAACAGGTTGGCGGCCTCAATGCCTACAATCTCACGCTGATCGCGGATCAGATTTATCCTCTGAGCGGCGCGGTCGCCATCATCAGGGCTGGGCAGCGGGCCGGATTGGACGATGGCGGCTATGCCCCAGATACCCGTCTCACCATCCGCCGCAATGACGATCAGACACCAGCGGTCCCGGCTTCGGTCTTCGGCGGTCTCGCCTTCTTCGCCGTCGACATCGACCAGGGCGGCGTTCTTCGCGCGCCGCTGGGTCATATCTGGTTAAACACTTATGATCAGTCCGCGGCCAATGCCGTGCCGCCTAACGCGCGTATCACGTTCCGCAGCGGCAGCATTACGTCCGCGAGCGCGGCCGGCCTGATCATGCCCTTTGGGGGCACCTCGGACGGGCTCACCTATCAAGGCGCGGACGGCACGCTGCGCAACCTGGCAAGCGCGTCGTATGATGACCAGCACGGCATTAAGATCTCGAGCGGCGTTTCGATCAACGCCGCATCGGTCGTGGGCGAGGTCGGGGCCGTGCTCGATCTCACCGGCGGCGGCGCGCTCACCGGCGCGGGTTTCATTTCCGGCCGCGGCGGTTCGGTCGATGTGCTGAAGACAGCGCTCGTCAATGCCAATCCGGTCAACAGCTACAGCGCCTCCGGCAACAAGGTCTATGCGATCCTGCCCGGTTACGCCGCTGATTATGCGCCAGCGATCGCAACCAACGGCGCTGGCGATCCGGCGATTGGCCAGCAGATCACGCTTCCCTCTGGCGTGCCGGGACTGCCGGCGGGCACCTATACGCTGCTGCCCTCCAGCTATGCGCTGCTGCCCGGCGGCTATCGCGTCGAGCTTGGCTCGACGGGTGCCACCACGATTGCGCCCGTGACCATCGGCAATGGCTCCATCATCGCATCGGGCTATCTCGGCGTCGCCAATACCGGAAGCCGGGACGCGCTGCCGACGCGGGTGATCCTCACCTCCGGCCAGAACACGCGGCGCTATTCGCAATATAACGAAACGAGCTATGCCGATTTCGGGCGTGCGCAGGCGGCCCAGTTCGGCGGCTTCCGGCCTCGTTTGCCGGAGGACGGCAAGGTGCTTGAAATCAGCCTGCTCCCGTCGGTTGATAATACGAAATCGCTGTCCTTCGCCGGCACCGCGCTGTTCGATGGCGCCAAAGGCGGCATTGACGGCACGCTGATCATCAAGCCGGCTGCCGTCACGTCGGGCCCTGTCGTGCTCGACATCACGGCACCGGGGGGCACGCCCATCGTCGGGCATACGTCCATCTCGAGCGACGACATCAACGCCTTCAAGGCATCGACGCTCTTGCTCGGCGGCACGAGCATGTTCTTCGTGGAGAACAAGCCCGGCGTCGGCGCCAACGTTTATTTTGACGCAAGTACGACCTCGGCCATCAACCTGCTCGACGGCGCCATCATCCGCGCGGGCCAGGTGTTCCTGGTCGGCAAGGCCGTCAACATGGCGGGCGGCGCGACCATCGATACGCGCGGATTGAGCAGCAACGCCGTCGATTCCACGCTCGGTTATGTGTATGCCAACATCAGCCCCTATTTGTACGCGGATCCCAATTTCAGTCCGGCCGTGCTCGCGGTCGCCAATGGTGGTTCCAATTCCTGAATGCCGTTGGCCCCGGCAAGATCGACATTGCGAGCGGTGCATCGCTGCTCACCGACGGCAGTGTGGTGCTGGCCGGGCCGGGCGGGCTCACCATGGGCGACGTCAATTTCGGCGCGCGCTATCTCAACGTCACGCAGGAGCAGGTCAATATCGGCACGGAGGCTGCGCTTGCCGCGGCGCAGGCCGCGGGCCAGCTCCCCCCGGGTTGGAACCTCACCCAGAGCGTCCTCGACAAGCTCCTGCGGCCGTCGACGACATCAGGGGTTCCCGCGCTCGAACAGCTCATTCTGACGGCAAACCGCGCGTTCAATCTGATCGGCACCGTCGCGCTCGACACCACGCGGCAGGAGGGGGCCGGGGATCCGCTCAAGCTCGTTCTCAACACGCCAGCCATTTATGGTCTTGGCTCGGCGAGCGATACGGCGAGCGTCACCGCCGATACGCTGATCTGGAACGGCATCCGCACTGGCACTGCCGCTCCGTATGGCAGCCAGGCACCCGCCGGTGTCATGCCCGGCGGACCCGGCACGGGTTTGGGGCGTCTCGCCATCACGGCGAACGAGGTTCTGTTCGGCTATGACGCCTCGCAAAGCAAGCCGACCGATGGCGCAACGCTGAACCGTCTTGCGCTCGGCTTCTCGGATGTCACGCTGACGGCGTTGAGGCGTGTCACGGCGAACAGCGATGGCACGTTCAAGGTGGGCTTGAGCCAGGACAGCCAGGGCGCCTTGCAGGGCGGGAATCTCACCATCGCGGCCCCGCTGATCACGGCGAGCAATGGGGCAAAGCTCGATGTCACCGCGGGTGGCGCTTTGCGTCTGGTCGCGCCGACTGGGGCCGCTCCCGCGGATACGCGCGGCGTGACGGATCTCGGCGGGACGGTCTCCTTTGGCGGCGACAGCGTCTTTGTCGATACCGCATTTGCCTTGCCCTCCGGCAAGCTGACGCTCAGCGCCACGCATGATGTCGTGCTCGGCGGCAACGCGGTCATCGACCTGTCAGGCCGTGCCATCTCCTTCTTCGATGTCACGAAATATAGCTGGGGCGGCGATCTCGTTCTGAATAGCACGAGCGGCGACATCATTCAGAGCGCCGGCTCGGTGATCGACGTCTCGGCGGTGAACAACGCTGCGGGCTCGATCACGGCCAAGGCCATCGACGCCGCGCATGGGCATGTCTCGTTCGGCGGCACGATCAAGGGATCGTCGACGGGTGATTATGACAGCGGCCAGTTCACGGTGGCGGCGCAGGATTTTGGCGCTTTCGCCGCATTGAACGCGAAGCTCAATCACGCCGGCTTCTTCGGCGCCCGCAGCTTTGATCTGCGCCAGGGCAGCCTTGTCATCGGCGATGGCGTCAAGGCGCGCTACGTGACGGTCTCCGTCGATCAAGGCAGCCTCACAGTCGACGGCAGGATCGATGCAAGCGGCGCCAAGCCCGGCACCATCCGCCTGTCGGCGCGTGATGATCTGACCTTGACGCGGAACGCCGTGCTCGATGTGCATCACTCTGTTCTGCAGACCGACAGCTATGGTGCGCCGATCGAGGCCAACAACACCGCGCATGTCGAACTCACGAGCAAGCAAGGAACAATGACGCTGGCGCCGGGCGCGACCATCGATATGTCCTCGCCGGACAACGTGGCGCGCGGCAAGCTGGAGCTCAATGCGCAGCGCCGCGGCGGGGCGGACGGCGACGGCACCGGCGCAAACGATATCGCGATCGACGCGCGCAGTCCGCTCGATATCCGCGGTAGCAGCAGCATCGCGATGAACGGCTTCCGCACCTATGAACTTCCGGGCGGCAGCGCCATCGATCAGGCGTACCTCGATGGTTTGCATGCCGACAGTCAGACATTCATCAACGCGGCGCTTCAGAACGGCGACTTGAAGAACCGGCTTGCCGGGCTGGCGGCTTATGGCTCCGCCTTCCATCTGCGGCCGGGCGTTGCCATCACGTCAGATGGAGATCTGTCAACAAAAGGCGATCTGGATTTCTCCGGTTATCGCTATGGGCCAAAAGCCGATCCGGCCGTGCTGGGCTCCGGCGAGCCAGGCGTGCTCATCGTCCGCGCCGCAAGCGATCTCAAGATCAACGGCAGCATGAATGACGGTTTCGCACCGCCGCCGAAATCGCCCGACGCGCTGACGGTGCTGATCCCGGCAGGTAGCACCCTTACGTCAAATTACACGATCACAATGGATGACGTGGTCATCGGCAATGGTTCGACCATTCCAGCCAGTATCAAAATCAATTTGGAACTGAATCTCGTCGGGGGAAGGGTCAAGGCGAGCCCGACTGCTGCTAATCCAATTCCTGTCCAGATAACTTTGGCACAGGCTTACACGATAGGAGGAAACGCCGCACAGACCAGGACATTGAACGGGGGGCGTATCATTACCCCGACAAAAACGTACAATCCTGGCGATCCGCTTCCATTCAAAACAGTATTCCCGGTGGGCACCGTGTTCGAGAAAGGTGTCTATTTCACCGGAGTCGCATTCATAAACTCGGCCAATGCCAACAATCTGGTTCTCCAGCCGGTGACCCTGCCAGCGGGGACCAGCCTTTTCGTGTTCTCAGGCTACAAGTTCGCTGCCGATACGCTGATCCCCAAGGGTACGGTTCTGCCTTCCGGCATGACGAACGTGAAGCTGACCGGGCCGGGCGATCGTCAGGTGTGGGCGATCGCGCCGATGCTCGCACCGGGGACGCAATCCTGGTCGATGCGGCTCGTGGGCGGCGCCGATCTTGCGAGCGCCGACAGTCGTGCGCTGAAGACGGCAGATAGCCTCGCTGGTTCAGGCAATGTGGTGTTGAATGATCCCTTCCAGGTCACGCTTGTCGGCAGCGCGTCGACTACTGGCGTCAGCGTCGTGCGCACTGGCACGGGCGACCTCGAACTTCTCGCCGGCGGCAATTACGAGCAGAAATCGGCTTTCGGTATCTACACCGCCGGCACCGCGATCAAGGGGACCGGGACCGCGGCCAATGATTCTTACAACGTCAGCCGGGGCACATTGTCGGACGGCACAGTGCTGGGCTCGGCAAACGCCGCGTATGAAGCGACGCTCGGCTCGGAGCGCATGTACTACACCGAGCATGGCGGCGATTTCCTGCTTGCCGCGCAAGGCGACATCAAGGGCACGCTGACGACACGCGCTGATGAGATTGGAAGCTGGCTGTGGCGCCAGGGTGGTTCGGAGATCAGCCAGCGCACGGCATGGGGCATCAATTTCGGCAGCTATACGTTTGATCAGATCGACACGAGTCAGGCTGCGGCTTTGAATCTGTCCGCTTTCTCCGGTATCGGCGCCCTCGGCGGCGGCAACGTCACGCTGCAAGCGGGCGGCACGATCGGCGGCGACACAGGTCGCGGTGTGGTCATCGCCGTCGGTGGCAGCGGCCGTGTGATGGGCGATGGCAGTCTTGTGCAGACGGGCGGCGGCACGCTGTCGGTGAAAGCGGGCGATATCGGCACCGGTGGCAATCAATTCGTGAATCTGCGCGGGATCATGGATGTCGCGACCGGAGATTTCGGCAGTCTCACCGCGACGAACATTCGTAACGATAACGGGACGGATCCGCGGCCGATCAATCCGCTGACGCCCTATTCGATGACCACGCTCTATGGCGGAGATTTCGCGCCAGGCGACAGCGTGATCAATCTTCGCGCGCGTGGCGATCTGGCCGTAGGAACCATCCTCGATCCGGGCCGCGTCGGCGTCACGGCCTGGACGGACGCGAATAACGGTCAAACGAACGGTGACGGCGCGAGCTGGTTCACGCTGTGGACGGGGCAAACCGCCGTCAACATGTTTGCCGCGGGCGGTTCGCTCCAGCCGGGCAGCGGCGCAACATACTCCCGGTATTTGCCCCCGATCGTGCGGGCGGTCGCCGCGAACGGCAACATCTATAACCCGGGCGGAGGAATGCTGCTGCCGTCACACGACAGCGTGCTCGAGCTGCTGGCGCAGGGATCGATCTTCGGCGACGGGCACGAGATGGGTCCCTTGATGTCTTCGCTGTCCGCCCTGGCGACGCCAT
Organism: Bradyrhizobium sp. 31Argb; assembly: GCF_043638955.1. NCBI lineage: Bacteria > Pseudomonadati > Pseudomonadota > Alphaproteobacteria > Hyphomicrobiales > Nitrobacteraceae > Bradyrhizobium > Bradyrhizobium sp. 31Argb. The sequence goes on from NZ_JBEGDB010000017.1 coordinate 23,015, forward strand.
TCCGGCCGGCGTGGGCGATCTTGAATAACGGACGGACGATCACGGCATCCAACTATTGGGGCGATTACACCACCGTCGACGATCGGGGGATCGGATCACTGGAGGTTTATTCCTATGAGCTCGGTGGGCATCCCTTCGTCTTCGATGCGAACACGGTAAAGGATAGGGACCAGGCCGTGCTGGGCCAAAGCAATCTCTCACGTATTTATGCGGTGGGCGGCGATATCACCGGCATCACCTATGGCCGGATCCTCACCAAGACTCGGACCGTCGCCAGCGGTGAGATCAAGAACGTCTTCCATCAGGCCGGAGGGCCGCTGCGGATGCTTGCGGGCGGCGACATCGTCAATACGAAGGGACTGATCCTGCACAGCGATCAGAACGACGTGTCCACCATCGCGGCCGGCGGCAGCATCATTTATGCAGGCACGCCGTCGCTCGAGTCCGTCGAAAAGGGAGGCTTGGCGATTGCCGGCCCCGGCACGCTCGAAATTACAGCCGCCAAGGACATCTATCAAGGCTCAATTGCGACGGTTGAGAGCCTCGGACCGTTGCTTGCGGGCGACAACCGGCCCGGCGCTGGCGTCGTCATGCAGGCCGGCGTCGGTGCCGGCGAAATCGGTGTTGGACAAGTCGACTGGACCGGTTTTGCGAAGCTCTATCTCGATCCGAAGAATCTCGCGGGCGAGGGGAAACTTGCCGACCAGCCGGGCAAGGTCGCGAAAACTTATGGGGATGAACTTTATGACTGGCTGAAGGAGCGCTTCAGCTATAGCGGATCCAAGGCCGATGCGCTCGGTTACTTCTTCACCTTGTCGGCAGCGCAGCAGCGCATCTTCTTGCGGCAGATCTATTACGCCGAACTGACGGCAGGCGGGCGCGAATACAACGAGGACGGCGGTCCACGTGCCGGCTCTTATTTGCGCGGGCGCCAGGCGATTGCAACGTTGTTGCCGAACGATGCCGCCTATGGTGGAGATATCACCATGTTCTCGGCGACGGTCGGGACCGGCACGCCGGGTAAGACAACCGTTCAAAGCGGCTATGTGCACACCGATTTCGGCGGCGACATCCAGTTCCTGGTGCCGAATGGCACAGTCACGCTCGGGACCGAGGGGCTGTCGCCGGGCGCCGATGCCGGACTGATCACGCAAGGGTCGGGCAACATCCAGGTCTACTCCAAAGGCAGCGTGCTGCTTGGCCTGTCGCGCATCATGACCACGTTCGGCGGCAATATCATCGCCTGGTCGGCGGAAGGCGACATCAATGCCGGCCGCGGCGCCAAGACCACGGTGATCTACACGCCGCCCAAACGCGTCTATGACAGATACGGCAATGTCACCGTGTCACCCGTCGTGCCGTCCAGCGGCGCCGGCATCGCGACGCTGAGACAGATCGCAGAGGTGCCGCCTGGGACGGTCGATCTGATCGCGCCGCTCGGCACCGTCGATGCGGGCGAGGCGGGCATCCGCGCGTCGAGCTTTGTCAACATCGCGGCGCTGCACATCGTCAACGCCGCGAACATCCAGGCGCAGGGCGGCGTCGTCGGCGTGCCGCAGGTCCAGGCGCCCAACATCGGCGGTCTGACCGAAGCCTCGAACACGGCGGGCGCCGCTGCCCAGCAAGCCACCGTGCCGCAGGCGCGTGCCGGTGAGCAGCCCTCCATCATCATCGTCGAGTTTCTCGGCTTCGGTGGCGGAAGTGAGGAAGATCGCCCCAATAGCGAACAACAGCGGAATCGTGGCAGGCAAAGCAACAACAATTATGACCCGAACAATATGGTCCGCGTCCTCGGCAACGGCACCTTTACCGCGGACGACACCAAGCAGTTGACGGCGGTGGAGCGCGATACGCTCGCCCGCCAGGTCGTTGCGCCGAGCTCTCCATAGTCGGCATGGAGCGATCTGCGTGGGAACGTCGCGTCATTGGTGGTGACCGTTATGGAACGGGCAGGCAATGCTTTGTAGTCAATGCTTGATCCAAACAGTCATCCCTGGCGCGAGGCCCGCCGCCTCGTCCTGCGGGTCAAGGCGCAAGCGCAGCGTATTGCGGTCGTGATCGCCGATCACCCGCTCGGCCTGCCAGGTTGCAAAGACGCCGAGCGGCCGCAGTTCGGTGACGGCGCTCTTGATCGCGCCATCGGCGCTGTTCCGCATCACGCTCACTGTTTCTCCGACCGCGAGACCACTCAGATGGTCTTCGCGTACGTTGAATGAGAGCCATTGCTTGCCTGCCGCCTCGACCATCAGGATCGGTTGGCCCGCGCGAACGTTCTCGCCCACCTCCGCGGCGATGACGCTGACGACACCGTCGGCTGGAGCACGCAAGACCATCTTGTCGAGGCGGCGCTCGAGCACCGCGACCGCAGCCGCTGCGGCCTTCACCTGCGCGTCGGCGATCGCGCGTTCCTCCCGGGTCGGACCAGCCACGGCCGCATCGTAGTTCGCCTGGGCCTCCGCGACATCGGCGCGTGCGCTCGCGGCGTCGTTTTCGGCCTGGTCAAGCGCTTGCTGGGACTCGAAATTCTGGCGTGCCAGCGTGCTGGTTCTTGAGAGCTGGGCCTGCGTATAGTCGAGGCGGGAGCTTTCCCTGGCGATTGCAGCTTTCAGAGAGTCGACCTGTTCGCGACGCACGCCAGCATAGACGTTGTTGCGGTTTGCTATTGCCGAGGCGAGGGCGGCCCGCGCCTGGTCTACCTGTGCCGTCAGCTCCACCGCGGAGAGCCTCGCCAGGACATCGCCGGCCTGCACGCGCGCGCCCTTCTTGACCGCAATCGACATCACTTGGCCGTTCACCTCCGGCTCCACCCTGACCTCGGTCGCCCGCACGACACCGACGACTGCGGCTGGCGATCCGGAACGACGCATGGAATAGATCAGAACGCCCGCGACGAGCACGAGTGCGATCGCGGCGAAGGCGGCACGCCTAGCTTTGCGCATGTGTCTGCCCTCTCTTGACGGCAAGCGCCGAGATCACGGCGAGCGCGAAATAGGCGAGCGCCAGACACCACAGTCCGAGCCAATCATGCGCGACCTCCCAGATGCTGGCACCGAGCTGGTTGATGCGCACGAGGCCATCAATCGCGAAGTCGGCCGGGAACAGTCGGCCCAGCGCGATGGCCGCGTCGGGGATCGCTTCGCGCGGCCATGCGAAGCCGGCGGTGAAGAATTGAGGCAGGCTGGTTGCAAGGAGCAGGATGGTTGCGTTTTCCGGCCGCGTGAACCAGGCGCCGACGGCCTGCCCCATGAAGCTCGTCGCAAGCAAGAAGACGGCAGCAAGCGCGAGGAGTTGCGGAAGATGCCCGAGCGTCGAAAAGCCATAGATGCGCGGCAGCACAATGAGATAAAGCGCGAGCGCCGGAAGGTAAATCGTCAGATGGGCGAAGCCGCGGCCGAGCACGCCGGCGAATGCTCCGCCGCCGGTCGCCAGCGCAGTACGGGTCAACATCGCGGCACCGATCAGAAGGGTTTGCTGCAGGATCAGCACAAACGCCGCTGGGACGATGTAGCTTGCATAGCCGCCTACGGGGTTGAAGATCGGCTGCAGCAGAACGTCCGCGGGGCTCGAGTTCGCCAGCTTCGCCTTGACAAGGCTTCCATCCGAGCGTGCGCCTCGCGAAACAAGCTCGGACGTCAAAGTTCCGATGGCCGTGGCAACCCCGCTGGCGGTCGATCTGAATATGAACAGGTAGGTGGCATCGGCGTAGATCGGAATGTGAGCGGTGATGCCCTTGAGCACGTCGCGCTCGGTGTCTGGCGGGATTTCGACGGCGGCAAAAGCCTTCCCACGATCGATTGCGGTCCGCGCCTCGGCCAGTGTGCGGGCGCGGACTGCGACGCTCAATGCTCCACTCGCATCTAGCGTCTCGACGATCTGGCGGCTGAGATCGCTCAGATCGTTGTCGACGACCGCGATGGGAAGCTTGCGCAGGATCTGGTTCAGATAGGGTTGCGGATAATAAATACCGTAGACCAAAGGAGCCAGGAACAGGAGGGCGAAGGCGCTCCGCGCGCCGAGCACGCGCCGCCACTCCGCCATGAAGGCGCCGCCGAGGCCTCGCGGCGCGCGGCCGCTCTCTGATTGCTCGGCAGGTCGCGCCATCTCAAACCAGCCCTTGCGCTTGAGGCTCGCCATGCGCAGCAATGCGAGGCCGGCATACAGCACCGTCAGGCCCGCGAGCGGCGCGAAGGGAATGGCGGAGTCAGAGACGGGCAATCCCCGCGCCGCTTGTCCCAGCAAGACGGCCATGTACCAGCGCAACGGCAGTATCGCGCTCCAAACTTGCGCAAACGCATTCATGCCGATCGTGGGGAAGCCGACGCCGGCGTAGCCGAATGCAGGAGAGGCAACGAGGCCCGCAAGTCCCAGCCCCGTTGCCAGGTCGCCGGCCAGGAGCTGCAGCAAGGCGCCCAGCGACAGATAGGCGACGATCAGGAGGGAGCCAGCGGCCACCATCAACGGCAGGTCTCCCTTGAAGGGGATTTGCAGCACACCCTCAAGGAAAAGCGGCTCGGCCAACATGATGAGGATGAAGATGCCGAAGAGGGGTGCGAGTTTGCCGGCGAGCGCAACGACCGGATCGCCTCCGGCACTTTCGAGCCAGGCCCGCGCGTCGCGACGGCGGAATTCGGAGCCGACGGAATAGCCTGCGGCGAGCGTGATCACCACATGGATGATCGTCGGCAGCAGCGCGCGGAGCAGGAACTGCGCGTAGTTCTTTTGCGGATTGACAAGCGCGATGGTCTCCCCGGCCAGCGTTCCGATGGAAGCCGGCGCAGGCGCTGCGCTCTTGGCGGGAGCCGCCACAGCCGCCGCGGCGGAAAGCGCATCGCTCAGGCCCGAGGACGCAATGCCGGCCGCCGTGAGGAACTGCTGGTTGTAGAATCCGACGACCTGCGGGCGGCGTTGAGCCTGCAGGTCGCGTTCGAAATCCGGCGGGATATAGATTGCCGAGATCGCCTGGCCGGACCGTATATCCTTCACGGCCGTGGACAGCGTACCGGAGCGGTCGACGATTTTCAGGCTCGGTGATGCCGCGACGTATTCTACCAGGGCACGCGAAGCGTCCGACTTGTCCTCGTCAACGACAGTCACCCCGAGCCCCCGGATGACCGGATGGCTGAAGACCGTCGTGAGAACCACGAACGCAAAGAGAGGCACGCCAAAGATCAAAAGCAGCGCCACACGATCGTGGAACAGCCAGCGGCATTCGCGCTGTGCGACCAGCAGAAATCCCGGTTTTGACGCTAGCCTCATTGCCGCGATCGCCAGTCGAGATAGGCGCTCATACCCGGTCGCAGCTCGGGCACGGGCTGGACCGGGTAGGCGCGGATCGAAAATGTCCGCAAGTCGAAATCGCCCGAAGCACGCGTGGCCCGCCAGCTCGCATATTCCCCCTTGGTCGCAACAAGCTTGACCTCGACCGTGACACGGCGGTCATCGAGAGCCGGAATACGGACATCAAATCGATCGCCGACCTTCAGGCCCTTGACGAGATCCTCGCGAAGATCGAAGTGGATCCATACGTCGGCTAGATCGATCAGGGTCACCAGCGGCACGCCCGGCGATACGTATTCGCCCGGCTCGATATTGCGCTGATAGATCTGCGAGGCGACGGGGGCATAGACCACAAGTTGGTCGATGATCGATTGAACGCTCTGGATATCGGCATTGGCCTTTTCGACGTTGGCCCTCGATATCGCCCGCTCCTCCTTTGTGTAGCCATTGACAGCCTGGTCGTAGGCCGATTTGGCCTGATCGACGGCGCGTTCGCTTTCGTGCAGCGCGTCGGTCACTTGGTCGAGACGGGCTTGCGGCGCATTGCCTTGCTGGGTCAATGTGTAAGTACGGTCAAAGGTCTTCTGCGCAAGCACCTGAGCAGCCTGCGTCCGCTCCATTTCCGCTTTCCGCGCGGCAATGGTTTCCACCCGCGTTCCGACGAGTACGTTGGCAAGTTGAGCCTCCGCAACAGTCTTTGCGGCCGTCATTTGCTCGTGTTTGGCCAGAGTTTCCGGGTTATCGATCCGCACGAGCACAGCGCCAGCCGGAACGTTCTGGCCACGCTCGACGGGTATTTCCTTGACCCGTCCGTCGACACGCGCGGCTATATCCAGCCGCGTTGCATCGACCTCGCCTTGCACGAGCAGCGGTTCCGGTCGCAAGAGATAGAAGACAGAAAGCGCGACGACGGCGGCTGCGACGATGCCGACGATGATGGAAGGAGCACGCGTCGCGGTGCGGGTGTTTTTCTCGCCGTCACTCGGTGCGTCGGACGTACTTTGAATTTCCTTGTCAGAGGTCGGCATGTCCGCGCCTGATTCCCCTTTGCGTGACCGGGGTAGCCGTTTGCTAGCTTTGGTTGTTAGGCCTGTCCAATCTCGATCCGCTGAATTCCGCGAGCAGGAGGATCAACTATCGGCAGGGTGCATGTCAACCTCCGCCCTTATCGGATGCCGTCTGCTCGTCACTCGGGATAGCATATCGAACAGCACGGCTAGCTCCGCAGAATTATATGCGCTCGCCTAAGTCATCTTCGTGAGTCTGCTTCATGGAACGGGCCAACGATATGCCGTCAGCCATCGGACTCCAGAAAGCAGAACCTGGTCAACAAGTCGTGTGCATGGCAGGCGAGGGTGGAATTTCGATGCTGTTCGGAGACCTGATGACGGTCGTGCAACAGGAGCCTTTTGCTCAATTGCGTTCCCGAGAGCGGAAGGAACGGTCGCTCAACCGGGCGCAGGCTTGATCAGCCAATCGCTTCTTAGCCTTTGTGAAACTCGGCTTGACACTCGCTCTAACATGTTCTCATTATGTTCTCTGTGGATTTCGGTCAAATTTCACCGGTGAACGGTCTGGATGGCAACGATAGCCACCATCCTTCATGCAGACCTTGATGCTTTTTATGCCTCGGTCGAGCAACTGCTCGATCCTTCGCTGCGCGGCAGACCTATCGCTGTCGGTGGCGGGGTTGTGCTTGCTGCCTCATACGAAGCCAAGGCGTTCGGGGTGCGAGGTGGTATGCCGGGACGGCAGGCACGTCGGCTATGTCCGCAACTCACTTTTGTCAGCGGCCATTTCAAGGACTACCAACGGCTCGGCGATGCTGCCATCAAGGTGATCAGCGATTTCACGCCTCTCGTGGAGCGTATTTCCATCGACGAGGCCTTTGCCGACGTTGCGGGCTGCACTCATCTCTTCGGTGCGCCCGCCGAAATTGCAAAGACAATCCGCCGACGCGTGCGGATGGAGATTGGTCTTGCGATCTCGGTCGGCGTGGCGCGCACCAAGCATCTGGCGAAAATTGCCTCGCAAGTCGCCAAACCCGATGGACTCGTGGTCGTCGATCCCGACACCGAACTGGAGTTCCTTCACCACCTGCCCGTCGAGCTGATGTGGGGAGTGGGTCCGGTCACGAAGGCGCGGTTGGCCGAAATCGGCGTGTTGACGATCGAGCATCTGGCAAAGACGCCAGGATGGTCGCTCGAGCGGTTGCTCGGTCCCGCTGCAGGGGAAAAACTCGCAGCGCTGGCGTGGAATCGCGATCCGCGGGAGATCAAGTCTCACCGCCGAGCTAGATCGGCAGGGGCGCAGTCGGCGATCGGCAGGAAGCCGGCCGAAGAGCGGGTTATTTGCCCCACGCTGCTTCACCTCGCGGACCGCATCGCGACGCGACTCCGGGCGAAGTCCAGGCCCGGTCGAACCGTGACGGTCCGCGTTCGCTTCGCTGACCTGAACTCGGTGACGCGCTCGGTAACGCTCGATGCGCCGATCTCCGCGACTATGATCCTCGCTGAGATCGCCGAGGAACTGGTGCGAGCGATCCTTGCAGATCATCCGGACCAGAAGACCATCTCGCTATTGGCGATCTCCGTGTCGCATCTTGAGGAGCACTGGGATCTCGAGCTCGAACTCCCGCTTGGACTTCAAGATGAAGCGCGCCGCCCCGGCACCAGGATGGGCATGGCCCGTTGGGCGGCCGATTGCGCCGTCGACAAGATCCGCAATCGCTTCGGATGGGATGCGATCGGATATGGCCGGGCAGCGCTGGGCATTTCTCGTTCCGTGCCCGACGAGTTTCGCAAACTCGCCGAAAGAGACCTGTAACCCGCGAAAGCCTTGGCCCGACAAGGCGACCGGTGGGCACGAGCTCCTATTTACCAGCTAGAGCATGATCCGGAAAAGTGGAAACCGGTTTTCCGAAAAAGATCGTGCTCAAACAAAGAGCTAAAGCGGGATGACGATTCGAAGAAAAGTTATCGCGCTTCAGCCGCCAGTGGCAAAGACCTCCGTGTTCCTGACGCGCTTAGATGCGCGCGCTTGCGCTGTGCAGCTCCGCTGGCACGAAAAATGCTGAGGCGCCTCCGCGATGGCGAGCGCAAAGCTCGCCGGGCAGACGGAGGACAACATGAGAGCCCAAGTATTGAGAGCGTATGACGAGAAGCTTTCCAACGACCAATGGGTCAGCGAAGAAAAAGTGTCTGATCCCAAGTTGACTAAATCGACTGACGTCATCGTCCGCATCGGTGGTGCCGGCGTATGCAGGACCGACCTCCATATCATCGAAGGTGTATGGAAGCCGCATATGGATCCGACCGGCGACAAACTGCTACCCATCATCATGGGACACGAAAATGCAGGCTGGATCGAAGAGGTTGGCAAGGAAGTCGAGGGAGTAAAGAAAGGTGACCCAGTCATCGTTCACCCGAAGATCACCGGTGGCACCTGTCTCGCCTGTCGCCGAGGTCTCGATATGCATGGTCCCGGCACATTTCCGGGTCTTGATTGCAACGGCGGCTATGCAGAATTCCTTTGCACCTCCGAACGCAATATCGTGCCGCTGCCACGGACTCTTGCGCCAAAGGATGTGGCGCCTTATGCGGATGCGGGCCTCACGGCCTATCGCGCGGTCAAGAAGGCCACTCGTCACCTTTTGCCAGGCGAATCCTGCGTCGTCATCGGCGCAGGTGGGTTGGGCCACATTGGAATCCAGTGTCTCAAGGCGATGTGTGCGGCCGACATCATTGTGGTCGACAAGTCCGAAGCATCGCTGAAACTGGCCGAAAAATCGGGCGCCGACCATCTGGTGAAAGCTGACGGCAATGAAGTGGCAGCCGTTCTGGCATTGACTGCCGGAAACGGCGCGGAAGCCGTGATCGATTTTGTCGGCGAGAAAGGCACGACGTCCAAGGGGCTGGCGATGACCCGCCCGATGGCCAGCTACTACGTGGTCGGCTATGGTGAGGACATCCGTGTCCCGACCGTCGACATGGTGATTACCGAGAAAAACATTATCGGCAATTTGGTCGGTACATGGGCTGAGCTAACGGAGTTGATGGCGCTTGCGGATCGGGGTTTGGTTGAACTCGCAACCGCCGAATATCGCCTCGCGGACGCCAACAAGGCATTGCGCGATCTCAACGCCGGCAAGATCCATGGACGCGCAGTTTTGATTCCTTGACAAGGCGCATCCAATCCATCGCGGGCATACGTTTGCTCGCGGTGGATTTGCTGCCTGCCAGTCATATGCCATTGCGCACTTCGTCCCAGCGAGTGACCACTACCGCGGCGCAAACATTGCGATGCAAACTGGCTCCTCTGCGTTGCAGCGATTCTCATTTTGCAATTCCTGTCGCAATTTGCATCTCGATCAGTCGTCAAGCCAAGCGCCATGCGGGCACGACCGTCACTCATCCCACGCTCACGTCATCAGAAACCATCTGGCGAGGCGCTCGGACGAGCTGGCACGCCCATTGCAAAGCTTCTCAGCACAACAACGCTGACTGGTCCTCGTCTGGGGCGAGCCGCGAAAAGAACGAGGGAAGGGGATGCCTAGCTGAGGACGTATCTTGTGCGGGACAACACAATTGCGATCGGGAAGCCGCTGGTTCCAAGATCGCCGCTGATCGCCCGCGGAGTGCTCCACAGTCATCCTGAGACCCTTGCCGATATCAAACGTCCGGTCGTGAGAACGGCCGCGAGGTGGCCCGTAACGCACGGGTAAGCACTGCCCGGCCGTCGAGGCCTGGGGCAGGCGGAATATCGATGTGGTTTCTGACTCGATCAGGAGGATAGACTAGATGTCTGGAACGCTAACACTCAACAAGATTACCGCCCAGCGCGGCATTTCTGTCGGTGAAGCTGCAAAGAAGATTGCAGATCTCGGCTGGAATCCTTCCTACGTACAGGAGGCGATGACCTTCCCCACGGACTACAAGATCACGAAAGCGCCGAAGGATCCGATGAAGCAGGTCCTTCGCTCCTATTTCCCAATGCAGGAAGAAAAGGACAACCGCGTCTACGGCGCGCTCGATGCGGCTCTGCGCGGCGACATGTTCCGCAACGTCGAGCCGCGATGGGTCGAGTGGATGAAGCTGTTCCTGGCGATCATCCCGTTCCCCGAGATCTCGGCGGCGCGCTCGATGGCCATGGTCGGCCGTCTCGCTCCGGGTGAGGATCTTCGCACCGGCTTCACGATGCAGATGGTCGACGAGTTCCGACACTCGACGATCCAGATGAACCTCAAGAAGTGGTACATGGAGAACTACATCGATCCGGCCGGGTTCGATATCACGGAAGAGGCGTTCGGCAAGTGCAATGCCACCACGATCGGCCGTCAGTTCGGTGAGGGCTTCATCACCGGTGACGCAATCACTTCGGCGAACATCTATCTGACCGTCGTGGCTGAGACCGCCTTTACGAACACGCTGTTCGTGGCGATGCCGTCCGAGGCCGCCCGCAACGGCGACTACGCGCTTCCGACCGTGTTCCTTTCCGTGCAGTCGGATGAAAGCCGGCACATCGGCAACGGCCATTCGATGCTGATGTCCATGCTCAAGGAGCCCGACAACCATCTGCTGATCGAGCGGGATCTGCGCTATGCCTTCTGGCAGAACCACGCGATCGTCGATGCCGCGATCGGAACCTTCATCGAGTACGGAACCACGAACCGCGACAAGAACAAGGAGTCCTATGCGGAGATGTGGCATCGCTGGATCTTCGAGGACTATTATCGCACCTATATGCTGCCCCTCGAGAAATACGGCATCAAGATCCATCATGACGACGTCCAGACAGCCTGGAAGCGCCTGACCGAGAAACATTACGTCCACAGGGTCGCGCAATTCTTCGCGGTCGGCTGGCCGGTGAACTTCTGGCGGATCGAAGCTCAGACCGACAAGGACTTCGAGTGGTTCGAGCATAAATATCCAGGCTGGTACGCCCAGTTCGGCGAGTTCTGGAAATGGTACGAGAAGCTGTCGCATCGCGGCCAGACCAACATCCTCTTCAACAGCGATGTCGGTTACGTCTATCCGCATCGTTGCTGGTCGTGCCTTGTGCCCTGCCTGATCCGCGAGGACATCGTCACCGACGAGATCGATGGCCAGCTCTATACCTTCGCGCACGAGTTGGATCGCTGGACTGTCGCGCAGGCATTCGCCGGCGAGTACGAGGGACGGCCGACGCCTGCGATGGGTCGGTTCAGCGGACGGCGCGAATGGGAAAGCTGCTACGATGGCTGGGACCTCGCCGACGCGATCAAGGATCTCGGCTTTGTCCGCACCGACGGGAGGACGCTGGTGCCGCAGCCACACCTGCGCTTCGACGAGAAGGAGATGTGGACGCTTGACGACCTCCGCGGCCACACGCTGAAGAGCCCGCTGATGGCACTGCGCGCAATGAGCCCGGCCGATCGCGAGGCGCATCTCGCCGAGTATCGGAAGGGATTCACCATCAATCCCTGCAACTAAGCAGCCAGGAGGGAGCCAGCTCCGGCTGGCTCCTTCCCGATCAATCCCCGAAGATCTGCAAGCCTTGGTTCGAGGAGGCCTTATGGGCGCGCCCGCTAATGTCGTTCGCCTGCATCCGGTAGGCATAGAATTCGAGGTCGAGGAGAACGAAACCGTCCTCGACGCCGCCTTCCGCCAGGGCATCGCGTTGCCGCATGGTTGCAAGGAGGGACAGTGCTCCGCGTGCAAATGCGTTCTTACCGAAGGCGATGTGGAGCTGAAGAAATACTCGACGTTCGCCCTCAACGAGATGGAGCGCAGTCAGGATTACATCCTGTTGTGCCGGACGCTGGCCTACTCGGATCTTGAAGTAGAGCTCCTCAACTATGACGAAGAGGTGCTGTCGAAATCGATCCCGGTCAGGGACTTCACAGGCACAGTCACGAGCGTCGCCGCGCTAACCCACGACATCAGACACCTCGAGATCTCGCTGGACCAACCTCTGAAGTTCTGGGCGGGTCAATATGTCGACATCACGCTCTCGGGGGCAGAGACGATTACGCGCTCGTTTTCCATGGCAAATTCGCCGCTCGAAGGCCAAAAGCTCGCATTCATCATCAAGAAGTACCCGAACGGACGCTTCTCCTCCCAGCTCGACGGAGACCTCGCCGTCGGAACCAGAGTCGGGGTCAGGGGACCTTACGGCACCTGCTTCCGGCGAGAAAACAGAAACGGAGCCGTGATCCTGGTCGGGGGCGGATCGGGAATGTCGCCTCTCTGGTCGATCCTCCACGATCACATCAACTCCGGAGAAGTACGTCCGGTGCGCTTCTTCTACGGAGCCCGGACGCAAAACGATCTTTTCTACCTCGATCGCTTTGCAGAACTCTCGGCAAAGCATCCGGATTTTACGTTTGTGCCCGTCCTCTCTCACGCGGCCGATGACACGACTTGGCGCGGGGAAAAGGCCTTCGTGCACGAAGCGGTCGGGGCACACCTGCGCAACTCGGGATACGGGGAAGACGTCGACGTCTATGCCTGCGGACCATCGCCGATGATCGAGGCGCTGACGCCGGTGTTGCAGATGAACGATGTCGAATCGGATCGCATCTTTTTCGACAAGTTTACGCCGGCCGCCAACTGAGGCTTTCCGAATGCCGGTCCAGCTAGTGCAAGCCACCAATGGGAGGAGGAAGACTATGACTGCAGTTCCAATTGTTTCAGTGGGATCCGGTGCAGCGGGCGCTGCGGTGTTTCCGGATTCGGACAGCCGCAGGTACAGATACTTCGAGCCACGCAGCAAGCGGGCGACGCACTACGAGGACGTGACCGTCGATGTGCAGCCGGATCCGGAACGCTACCTGCTGCAGGACTGGATCATCTCCTTCCCCAACGGGAAGGGCGCCTACACCAAGGACAATACTGCGGCGCTGAGCTCGAACTGGCATGCGTTCCGTGCTCCCGATCAGGAGTGGGAGCGCACCCACTACCAGCGTCAGTCCAAGATCGAAGGCATGGTTCAATCGGTGATCGCCAACGGCCGCAAGTCCGGCGCGCCGAAGGCTTTCAACAAAGCGTGGGTCAAGATTCTGCAAAACCACCTCGGCGCGTGGAAACATGTCGAGTTCGGCCTCGGCACGTCGCTGATGCAGGCTCAGCGCTATGGCTATACGCAGATGATCAACAATGCGACATTGACCAACTCGTCCTACAAGCTTCGCCTTGCGCAGGATATCACGCTCTATCTCGCCGAGATCGGAATGGACATTCCGGGCTTCGACGACACGGCGGGCAAGCGCACCTGGCTGGAAGACAAGGGCTGGCAAGGCACCCGGGAAGCGGTCGAATCGATCATGGGTTCGGCCGACTATCTCGAGCAGTACTTTGCCACCAACATCGTGTTCGAGCCGCTTGTCGGCGAATTGTTCCGTAGCGGCTTCCTGATGCAGGTGGCCTCGTCCAACGGCGACTTCATCACGCCGTCGGTCATTTCGGCCGCAGAGGCCGACTATGAGCGCAATCTCGCGAACACGATCGACCTGCTGCATCTTCTGGTGACGGACAATCAGCATGCTGCCCACAACAAGAACCTGTTCCAGGGCTGGGTGAACAAGCATGTGGCGCTCGCCAACAAGGCGGCCGTCGGCCTGCAGCCGATCTGGTCGCAGCCGCACTCGAAGCCGGTGCAGTACGCCGACGCCCGCGCACAGTCGGTCGAACGCATCAAGAAGATCCTCGGCGAGCTCGGCCTCGTCCTTCCCAAGGAGTAAATTGCAATGTCCGTTGCTTCCAGAACTGCGACCAACCAGAACATCTTCCAGAAGATGGGAGACATCGTCTTCGACCAGACGATTTCTCATCAGTGCGGCGTCACGATGAATGACAGCGTGGAAGCGCGCGCCATCGCCGAATTCATGGCGAAGAAGCCGAACGTGACCGTGACCTATCAGCCGGCCCTGATCCGCATCGACGGCGAGGGCAAGTTGATCTTCAAGATGGATGAAATCAGCGAAATTCTCGGGAAAGACATGACGGCCGAGATCTTCGAAGTGAATACCTCGACCCACTATGGCCGAATGGTGCGCATCGACGACAACACAGTGACGCTGTTCGGAAATATGGAAGAGGTCTTCGAATACATCGAGTGAACTCTTTCAACTCCCGAGCCTGGGGTGGACCACATCCGGACGGTTGTGGCTCCACCTCATTCTCGCACGATCGGCCGTCCTCGACGTTGACGTAAAGCACTTGGCAAAACCTTGGAGATTATCATGTTCATAACCCCCACCGGCGAGGAAGTCTTCGTCATCGACGAGCACACCCATTTCTGGGACGGCAGTCCGGCGAACCAGCGAAACATTCACGGCAAGCAGTTCATTGACTGCTTCTACACCTACCACACCTCGCTCAGCCCGCCCGACAAGCTCTGGCCCAAGGACCAGTTCGAGAAGTACAGCGCCGAGCAGATGTACCACGATCTGTTCGTCGACGGCCCGGACGATATGGCCATCGTACAGTCGACCTATCTGACGGAATTCTACAAGAACGGCTTTAACACCATCGATCGCAACGCCGAGATGGCGAAGAAGTACAAGGATCGCTTTGTCGTCAACGGCGCCTTCGACCCGCGCGATGGCGAGCGGGCGCTCGAGTATATCCACTACATGAAGGAGACGTTCGGCATAAAAGGCGTGAAGCTTTATACGGCCGAGTGGAAGGGCGAGTCGCGAGGCTGGAAGCTCACGGATCCCAACGCCTATCGTTGCCTCGAGCTCTGCCAAAAACTCGGCATTACAAATGTCCATGTTCACAAGGGGCCGACCATCATTCCCTTGGACAAGGATGCTTTCGATGTTCACGACGTGGATCATGCCGCCACCGACTTCCAGGGTCTCAATTTCATAATTGAGCATTGCGGCCTGCCACGGCTGGACGATTTTTGCTGGATCGCGGTGCAGGAGACGAACGTCTATGGTGGCCTCGCGGTGGCGCTGCCGTTCATCCACGGCCGTCCGCGTTATTTCGCCGAGGTGATCAGCGAGCTGCTGTTCTGGGTCGGCGAGGACAAACTCCTTTTCGGCAGCGACTACGCAATCTGGACGCCTCGCTGGCTCGTCGAAAAATTCTGGAACTTCGAACTGCCCGACGATCTGAAGCAGGAGCACGGTGTCGATCTGACGCAGCAGGCAAAGAGGAAGATCCTTGGTCTCAACGCTGCGCGCCTCTACGGCGTTGATGTCGAGGCGCAGAGGGGCAAGCTCGCGGGAAGCGCGCACGCAACCGCGGCGGAGTGACAACGATGGACGCTGTCCTTCTGCATCATGACCAAAGGACCCGCGAGGTGTGGGCACGCCTCGCGCTGGTCACCGATCCCGAGCTGGACGAGCCGGTCACCGAGCTTGGATTTATTGAGCCTGTCACCATCGATGATAGTTGCGGGGTCGATATCGTCTTTCGCCTGCCGACCTACTGGTGTTCGGCGAACTTCGCGTTCCTCATGGCCGACGACATGCGTCGGGCGGTTTCCTCGCTGCCGTGGGTTCGCGAGGCGCGGCCGCAGCTCCGGGATCACATGGTCGCGGAGGAGATTAATCGTGGCGTCAGCGAAGGCAAATCATTCGGCGACGCCCTGAGGGACTTTGCCTCCGGAGGGTCGCTCGAAGAGGTGCGCGAGAAGTTCCGCCGCAAGGCGTTCGAGCGACGCCAGGAGGTCATGATATTAGCGTTGCGCGAGGCCGGTTATGACGACCAGGCGATTTGTCAGATGAACTTGAGCACCTACGACAAGGTCGATTTTGACACGGAGGAGGCCGCGCACCAGAAGCCGCGCTATCGCGAGCTTCTGGTTGAACGGCGCCTTGTCTCGCTGCCCGGCGATCAGGCCTTCGTCACCTATGACGGGTGCTCCATCAAACGCTACGAACTCGCCTCATATC
Organism: Bradyrhizobium sp. 31Argb; assembly: GCF_043638955.1. NCBI lineage: Bacteria > Pseudomonadati > Pseudomonadota > Alphaproteobacteria > Hyphomicrobiales > Nitrobacteraceae > Bradyrhizobium > Bradyrhizobium sp. 31Argb. The sequence continues at coordinate 39,177 of NZ_JBEGDB010000017.1, forward strand.
TGCAGCGGTTGCGGGGCGTGCGCATCAACATGGAGTTCAATAGCTCGTTGTGCAGAGGTCTTCTTGCGGCGCGCTACCGCGAACCCGAAGGGACTGGCGCGGGACGGACTCCTGTCGACGCGGCGCCGTGTGGAGGCTGCGGCAGTGGCTGTGCTGCGCGGTCCGTCGAGCCGCCCGTGACGGCCGAGAAGTCCGCGGCGCTTGCATGAGGCAAGCGGCTTGCTGGTGCCAATAGCGGGAGCGGTCAGCAAGTCCGCCCCAGCATATAAATAAGAGACGACCACGTGGGAGCAAAACGCTATGCCGAAAGTTCTGCTGCATGACATAGAGGCCCGACGCGCTCTCGCACGCGGAGTCCAGAAGCTCGCCGCCGCGGTCGAATCGACACTCGGTCCCAAGGGCATGAACGCGATGGTCGACCGGCCGATTGGCACACCCATCGTATCGCGCGATGGCGTCACCATCGCGTCTGAAATCGAATTGCCCGACCGCTTCGAGAACATGGGCGCGCAGGTGGTGCGCGAGGTCTCGATGCAGACCAACGCAGTCGCCGGCGACGGTACGACAACGGCGATGGTGCTCGCAAACGGCCTGATTCAAGGCGGGGTGGCAGCCCTGGAGCGCGGCGCCAAATCGGTTGATCTCTGCAAGGGTATTGATCGCGCCGTCGAGGTCGTTGTCGAGACCCTGAAGAGTTCGGCAATTGGCGTGTCGGACCGCAAGACGCTGCAGGCGGTGGCGACGATCGCGTCGACCGACTCCCATCTGGGCGATCTAATCGCGGAGGCGGTGGAGCGTGTCGGTAAGGACGGCATCATCAGTTCCGAGTACGGGTTGACGACCAGCACGACGCTCGAAGTCGTCGAAGGCATGTCGTTCGACCGCGGTTACATCTCCCACCACATGGTGACCGATGTCGAGAAGATGGAAGTGGTGCTGGATCAGCCCTACATCCTTCTGACCGACCTGAAAATCAAAACGCCGGGCGAGCTGTCGGCGGTGCGCGCGGCGGTCGCCCCGACCGGGCGGCCGCTTGCTATCGTCGCTGAAGAGGTTGCGCCCGAAGTCGTCGTTACGCTGCTTGGCGATGGCAACCGTGGCAAGGTGCTGGTGGTCAATCCACCCGACTATGGCCACTGGCGCAAGGCGATGATGGACGATCTCGCCATTATAACGGGGGGACGGGTAATCGCTCGCGAGCTTGGTGGCAAGTTGGAAGAAACCAGCCTTGCCGATCTCGGAACCGCGCGGCAGGTTCGGGCAAGTGGGCGCGAAACGGTGATCGTTCGCGGCGGTGGCGACGACGCGGCGATCGCGGCGCGGCGCCAGCAGGTGGCCAAGCAACATGATCTGGCACCACCCAACATCGAGCAGGACAAGCTCAAGGAGCGGCTGGCGAAGCTCTCAGGCGGGACGGCCGTGATCCTTGCGGGTGGCGTCACGCCCGTCGAGCAAAAACGGACGATCCAGTTGATCGACGATGCGCTCAGTGCGGCGCGTGCTGCAGCCGAGGAGGGCATCGTGCCGGGTGGCGGCACCGCATTGGCGCAGTGCGCGCCGGTGGTCGTGCGTACGCTCGGCAACGTCAATGGCGACCTCGGCGAAGGCATCAAGTTGGTGCGCGAAACACTATCCCGTCCCGCTGCATTCATTGCCCGGAATGCGGGCTATGATGCGGAGAAGGTCGTGGCCGACCTGCTGAGCGCGCCGGCGGGCGTCGGATTCGATGCCGCGAACGGTGTCTTCATCGACATGGTTTCAGCAGGGATCGTCGATCCGGTGCGGGTGACTTATACCGCGCTTCGAAACGCGGCTTCCGTCGCCACGCTGGTGCTGACCACCAACACGCTTGTTGCCGACGTGCCGGAGCACCTCGATCCGACACAGGGGCCGGCACTGGGCGGCGGGGCAGAGAAGCTTGGGCGTGCATGAGGCATGTGTCCGCGGTCCGTGTTCCGCCGCGCCGTCCAGGGATCCGGCGAGCGGGATATTGCGGCCAGATACTCAGTTCTATTGAGAAACCGAGTGCCCAGCGACGCGCGAATCGAACGTCGCGGCATCGAAATCATCACCGGGGAAGGAGAGGTTATGCGTAAGCACGCTGCGGCGTAACCTTTGTGGTCGAACGATTGGACGGTGACAACTATCGAGAACGGGTTACAATCTTAAAAGCTCCGGCGTGAGCCGAAGGAGGTGATACACAAGCCTCCACGGCCGTCCGACCAACCGGGGCGGGAGGAAAACATGGTCCACATCATTTCCAAGCGCGACGGTCCGCACCGGGAAGAGGTGGCGGCGAAGGACTTCATTCAGAAGAACCGCACGAAGATCGACGCGATCGCCAATCATCTGACGGCTGGGCGCTGGCAGGAATTGCGCAATCCCGCCCCTGTTCCGCAACCCCAGCCATCAGGCAAGCTCTGGTTGACGCCGCCAGGCCGCCCCAGAGAGATGGAACCCTATGTACGGATCAGTCTTAACGGCCGTGTCGTGATCGCTGATCTCGCATCGGGGCGACAACTCCATTTTGTCGGCGAACTGCGCGGAAAGGGCCAAGCGCGATACTTCGCTCTGGCCACGCGCGAGAACGGAATCTTCGATCCGCTGGATGAGGAGCTCTGCAAGGTCCTCGCCGACCTTGAGGGAGTGAGTGTGCCCGACGAGGTGTCCGAGGAGCGCCTGGAACAGGTTATCGCCCGCCGTCTCGGGTTGGATGCGATCGCCAAAAGCGTCGAATGATCTCCGTAAACCGAACCTGTGGGGATGACGATCCCGATTAGGTCCGATTCAGGTCGCTTCTGCCGATCGGGTTGCTGTTTGCCAACGTACGTATGGTGCTCCAATGCTGACGGAAACGCTCATGGCTAAGCCGCCGTTCTCCCTGGAAGGCTACAAAGTTCCGGGCGCCACGGACGCGGAGCAGGGGCGGCCATACGATGAGCGAGAAACCAACGGGGCGTGGGAAAACTTTCTGACGTTCGGAGACCTCAGGCGTGAGAACGCACCGGTGCGAGGCCTCATCGAGGACTCTTGGCAGCGCAGTGTCAAGTCCGGGGTCAATGCTCATGGCAACGGCAGCAATCTCGTCGCCTCGCCGGACGATCTTTACGAACTGCGTCTGAAGAATGATGACTTGCTTGATTCGAGCGCGGAGACCTTTCGCCGCGTCGCGCAGGTGCTTGGCGACGCGGCCACGATGGTGGTCATCACCGACAGCAATGGCGTCGTGCTGGACGTGGGGGGCGATCAGCGGACGATTGATGCGGGCCACGATATTCGCCTGGAAATCGGCGCCGCCTGGGGCGAGACGATCACCGGCACCAACGGCATCGGCACAGCGCTCGTCACCGGAAAACCGGTTCATGTCCATGCGGCCGAGCACTTTTCCGAGGGCATCAAGGCATGGACCTGCGTCGGCAGTCCCATTCGCAGTCCGATCGACGGCAGCATTATCGGCATCGTCGATTTTTCCGGACCCCAGGCGATCTTTCACCGGCATAATGTGGCGCTGGCGGTCGTCGCGGCCAATCATATCGAACTTGCGCTCTCGGAAAAGATTCGCATCGAGAGAATGCGGCTGCTCGAGGCGAGCATTTCTCGAATGCCCGGGATGAACAGCGCTGACGGCGTCGTCATTCTCGATCGGTTCGGCAGGGTTGTTCACCACAACGACATGGCGTCGGTCCGCTGGCGGCGGATTGCGCAGTCGCAGGACTTGAGCATCGGAACGCAGCTAATCCCAAGCAGCGAGGGCTTCTTGGCTAGAGAGCTTGCGAATGGACTGCCCGAGGAACTGCGCGAGCAGCGGATCGAGCCGTTGGTGGTCGACGGGGTGGTGAAGGGCGCGATGCTGGTGCTCGCATCGAGGCCGCGCGTGAATCCTGCCGCATTCCAAATGTCGCCGGCAGCCCACGCGGCACTCATGTCGGCTAAGGAAGCAATTGTCGGATGCAGTGAAGCATTGCTGCAAACCGTCGAGAAGGTTGAGCGGGCGGCGCTTGGCCGGACGGCAATTCTGCTTGAGGGCGAGACGGGGGTCGGCAAGGAACTATTTGCGCGCCTGGTTCACGCCGCCAGCCAGAAGACGGGCAAGGAGCCGTTCATTGCCTTCAATTGCGGTGCGGTATCGAAAGAGCTTCTCGGCGGCGAATTGTTCGGCCATGCGCCAGGCGCCTTCACCGGCGCCACGCGCGAGGGCAGGCCTGGACGGTTTGAGTTTGCCAATGGCGGCGTGCTCAGCCTCGACGAGATCGGCGAGATGTCACTGGATCTGCAGCCTTATCTGCTCCGCGTGCTGGAAGAGCGCGCGGTATACCGGCTCGGTGAGAGCAAGCCGCGCCCGGTGGACGTCCGGCTCGTAGCGTCGACCAATCGGAACTTGAAGCAGGAAGTGGCGGAGGGACGGTTCCGAAAAGATCTGTATTTCCGGATCGGTGTCGTCAAATTTATCATCCCGCCGCTTCACGAGCGCTTGGGCGACGTCGAGATATTGATCGATCATTTCAATAGACAGTTCGCCGCGACCTATAGCACCGAACCGCTGCGTTTCGAGGCAGCCACGATGGAATTGCTGCGGCGCTATAGCTGGCCGGGAAACGTTCGCGAACTGCGCAATCTGATCGAGAACCTTGTGCTGATGACGCTCACCGGCATCGTCACCCCCAGGGACTTACCGGAGGATTTACGGGAAGCTGCGGCTCAGATACCCTCGGCGCGCTCGCCGGCGGAGCATGACCCAGCGTCGGGAGGCGACGAGATCGCGCGCTTCGACGAGATGGAGCGTCGGGCCATCGAGAGGGCCGTCGCAAACGCTGGCGGCAACATTGCCGCCGCCGCCGAAAAGCTGGGGCTTTCGCGTGCCACGCTGTATCGCAAATTGCATCAATACCGTTCGCGGACCTGAGGATAGGGCCAGGCATGCCGACTGTCTGGGATGAACAGAAGGGCGAAGGAGAGCCGGTCGCTGCGGCGACGGTGGCGTCGCAGATCCTTGCGCGCGCGGACAGCGACATAACCTTTATGGTGCACCTGATTGGCGAAAGCCAAAATCTCCTGGTGCGGCATTTCATCGTGTTCATCGAGACCGAACTCGCAAGGCGCGGCATCAGTTATAGCGCACATCCGCTACTGCGTCCCTTCATCGAAACGCATGCACGCGAGCTGACCGATTTCGTCTTGCAGGGGATCGGCTTACGGCATCAGTTCGGCCTGCAGACGCTCGAGACGATGGCCGGCGATCCGGCGCGGTTGCTCAGGGTCGATCTGTGGGACTCGCTGCAATCTCACATCAATGATGCGCAGCAACACTTCGTGTCCGGTGTCGGTGGCCTGCAGCGAATCCTGGTTCAGATCGAGACGGATTCATGAGTGGCGATTCTCCGACGCTTGTGGAAATGCTGAAGCAGCGGTTGCTGGTCGTTCAGGAGATATCGTCCGCGCAATCGCGCAATCTTCTGAACCGTCAGCTTGGCGGCGGGGCGGAATTCGAGATTCAGCGGATCGAGCGGGAGATTGCGGCGACAGGCGCCTCGCATGCGCTTGCCACGGCCCTCGAGGACGCGCGGGGACGCTTGCAAAACGCAAATGCTGGAATGGCGGTATGCGATGCTCATTGCGCCGCGCTGGAGCGACGCCTCGAAGAGCTGGACAGGTGGATTGCCGACGCAGGTTGGCCCATCCGAATGTGAGGCGATCGATGGACACGATGGAAGCAGAGACCGTAACGCTCTATGAATTGCTTGGACGGCACTGGACTCTAGGCGCGCCCGTTACCAGTGTGGCGTTCGACCCCGTGGGACAGATGGTTGCGTTCGCGCTCGCCGATGGTGCATTGGCGATAGCTCCCCTGACTGACATCGAGCCGCCGCAGGATCGCTGTCGTATCGCGCTCGACGGAGGCCGGGCAACGATTTCACCGCGACGGAAACCGGTGCCACCGTTGACGAAAGTCGCAATCAGTGATGCTCCATTTCATCTCGCCCCGCTCGGGACTTCGGGCTTCATCGCAAGTGATCGCAGCCGATTGTTGAGCGTGTCGGCATCCGGTGTCACACAGCTAGCCGCAAACCATGGTTCGCCGATTGATCTCGTAGCGCCGGTGCAGGCTGGCGGCATCCTGGCTGCCTCTGGCGGGTCGGTCATATCTTATGACTCCAATGGTGACGTCGGCTGGCTCCAGGAGCGTGCGGGAGGAAATGCATCGGCAATCGCCGTATCACGGGATGGTCGGCGCTTTGCGATGGGAGTCGACGGCTGTCTGCTCATTCGTGCCTTCGGGCCACGACCCGAGCCGGCGGCCTCATTCGAGTTAGGCTCCATCTCAACCTTGTCATGGAGCCCCGACGGAAGCTGGTTGGCCATATCAGCCGCAAAAACGGGCATTGTGTTGCTGCGCCTTGCCGATGCGCGGATCGTCCGGATTCCTGGCTATCCCACGAGCGTTGCGTCTCTTTCGTGGAGTGCAGACTCTCGCGTCCTTGTTACGAGCGGAGCCTATCGGATGATCGCATGGGACGTTTCCAGCCTCGACGACGCCAGCGAACAGCCGGTCAACCTCGCGACCGGCCGCGCCAGATTTGTCCTCGTCGAGGCGGTGGATATGCACCCGGAGCGTCGGCTGGTCGCAGCAGGTTATGGCGACGGCATGGTCGTTGTCGCAAGGATCGGAGAAGCCGACGAACTGGTCGTCAAACAGCCCGGTCGAGGTCCTGTCCACGCCTTGCAATGGTCCCGCGATGGTCAGCATCTTGCAATTGGAACAAGCGACGGGGAGGCGGCAATCGTGACGTTTCCGCCGAACGTTTTCAAATAACCGGACCCGGTTTAAACGGCTTGATCTGGCTGCAGGCGGAGAGCCGTGCCGCAATCATCAGGAGGAAAATCATGACAGCTACTCGATCGCCAAATGAAGCCGAAAGCAAAGACCAGTTCTTCAAGGAACTGGCGGAGCTTTCCGAGCGGATGATCGCCGCGCATGGAAAGGAGTTTTCGATGGGCGCTCTGGTGCTGGCCGCAAGGTTCATCGCCGAGAATAAACCGTTCGAGCGAAGCGCAGTAACACAGTGACGTGCAACGAAAACTTACTCCGGCTGAATATTGGCGTCCTTCACGACCTTGGCCCACTTCTGGATCTCGCTGCGAATGTGATCCGCGAATTGCGAGGGTGAGCCGCCAACGGGGTCGACGCCCTGATCCTGGAATCGACGCTTGACGTCGTCCGTCCCGAGGATCGCATTCAGTTCTGAATTCAGTTTGCGGACGATCTCCGGCCGCATCCCGGCAGGCCCGACGATGCCAAACCAGACCGTGACCTCGTAACCGGGAACGCCGGCTTCCGAAACCGTCGGAACGCTTTCCGCGAGAGTCGAGCGTGCCGTACTGCTGACGCCGAGCGCGCGCAACTTGCCGGCATTGACCTGCGGCAGCACGTTTGGCGTATTGTCGAACGCCGCATCGATGTGATCGCCAAGCAGATCGTTCACCATCGGTGCGCTTCCCTTGTAGGGGACATGCACGATATCGATTCCGGTCATGCTCTTGAACAACTCCATCGAGAGGTGGTTCGACGAACCGATGCCCGTGGACCCGTAAGAGACCTTGCCCGGATTGTTTCGGGCGTAGTCGACGAAATCCTTGACCGAATGGATCGGCATGGCGGGTCTTACGACGAGAAGATTCTGCGTCTGACCCGCAAAAATCAGCGGCGTGAAGTCCTTTACGGTGTCGTAAGGCAGGCTCCTGTAAATGCTTGGGTTGGAGCCGAACGGAAACGCCACGCCGAGCAGTGTATATCCGTCGGGTGCGGATTTGGCGACCGCGTCGGTCCCGATCAGCGTGCCGCCACCCGGCCGGTTCTCGACGACGACGGGAACGCCCCATGCCTCCTGAAGTTTCTGCGACACGATCCGGCCCAGCGTGTCGTTGAACGCGCCCGGTGGGTAGGGAACGATGTAGCGGATCGTGTGGCTGGGGTAGGTGTCCGGATCGGCTGTTGCAGGCGCGACCGGGGTCTGCGCGGAGGCCGCGCTCGTCAACAGAAGCAGGAACGCGCCGCAGGCGAAGTAAGCAAGACGCATGGCGCGCGATTTGACTTCAGCCTGCAGCGGTTCAGACATAGCAGGGGCCCTCGATCAGCGGATGCGCGTTGATGAAAGCCTCGTTGATCTCGACCCCGAGGCCAGGTGTTTCAGACGGCTTGACGCAACCTTCGGCGTCGAGCGTGTACGGGACGCCGCCGACCTCGTCGCGGAACGGATTGTGCTTGGCGACGTCGCCCTCGAAATAGCCGGGGGCATCGACGGCCGCGAGCACGTTGATGGTTGCCGCCATGTTGATGCCGGTCGCGGAGGTGTGTGGATTGAAGGACAGTTTCCACGCATAGGCCATCCCGGCGATCCGCATCGCCTCGGTGACGCCGCCGGTCTTGGACAGATCCGGCTGCACAAAGCTGACGGCGCCATCCTCGATCAGGCGGGTAAATTCGAAGCGCGTGAAATGATTTTCGCCGGCCGCCAGCGGCGTCGAGCCGAGCGAGGCGGCGGTCCGGTACGAACGATAATCCTGCGCCGGGAACGGCTCCTCGAGCCATCCGATCTCTAGCTCGTCATAGGCCGGCATCACGCGGCGCACGTCATCGACCGTATAGCCGGTGTTGGCGTCGACCAGAATTTCTATGGTGTCTCCGACCGCCTCGCGGACCGCCGTGGCACGCGCTACGTCGTCGCGCGCATTGTCGCCGACGCGAAGCTTGATCGCCCTGTAGCCCTGCGCGACGTAGCCCAGCGCCTCCTGCGCCAGCGACTCCGGCGCCTGCCATCCAAGCGAGATGCCGCCCGCATAGGCCTTGATCGGCTTTGAGGCGCCGCCGAGCAGTCGGTACAGTGGCCAGCCTGCTGCCTTGGCGCGGATATCCCACAGCGCCAGATCGAGGCCGCTGAGCGCCATCGCGGCGGCGTAGCCCATGCCGTGGCTCGCCAACTGCATCTGGTAGACGCGCTGCCAGACCCCGACCACGTTCATCGCATCCATACCGACGACCAGTTCGGAGATCGTGGTGTCGATCAGCTTCGCGATCGCACCGGGGCAGCGGCCGTGATGGGCTTCGCCCCATCCGACGAGGCCCTCATCCGTCGTGACCTTGACCAACACCGCGTCGCGCTTCACGGCACGGCCGATGCCCAACCGGACGTTCTGGCCCTGCGGCACGGGATAGGAGATCGGGACCGCCTTGATCGATGTGATACGCATTTTGAAACCTCAGACCGTCTTGTGTTCGGGATTGACGAGATTGAGCGGCTGCTGGCCGCGCAGGATTCGGAGCATTTCTTCGGCCGAGCCAACCGCCATCGCGCGGCCACTCGTGGCGGTGATCCCCGCGGTATGCGGCGTCAGCAGCAGGTTGGGACAATCGAACAGTGCATCGTCGGGCGGCAGCGGCTGGACATCGAACACATCGAGCGCAGCGCCGGCGAGCTTGCCTGACCGCAACGCGTAGATGATGGCGGGCGTGTCGACCACGGCGCCACGCGAGACGTTCACGAGGACGGATTGCGGCCGCATGTGCGCCAGCAGATCGTGGCTGACGAGCCTGCGCGTCTCGTCGGTCAATGCGCAGCAGACCACCACGGCGTTGCTCCGCGCGAACAGCTCCACGAGCGTGACTTCCTCGACATCAGGCGGCAGCGATCCCTTCCGGCGCGACGTGCCGAGCACAGTCATTCCAAAACCGTTGCTCGCGATGTTGGCGATGCGGCGCCCGATCGTTCCTACGCCGAGGATGCCGAGTGTCGTTCCGCTCAACTCGGTAAGGCCGTCCGCCATCGCGCGGCTGGTCGCCCAGCCTTCGGCGCGCATCAGCGCATCCACGCGCTGCAACGGCCGGCGCAGATGCATCAAGGCCGACATGACATATTCGGCCACCGCGTTGGTGTTGCTTCCGGGCAGGTTCGCAACCGCGACGCCGCGTGCCGTGGCGGCTGCGACCGGGATGAAGTCGAGGCCGACGCCGTGACGGACGATACCCTTGAGGCGCGGCGCGTGATCGACGATGTCGTCGGGCAATTTCGCGCGCACGATGATGCCGTCGGCGTCAGCGGCGCATTGGCGCAGCGTCTCCGGCCTGGTGTCCGACGCGACGATCAGCCGAACGTGCGGGGTGAGAAGCGCCTCGCCATCGCGGTGCATGGCGTTGGTCAAGAGGACGACGGGTTTCTCAGGCATCTGGTGTAGGCCCCTCGATGATTGGATTTTGCAGGCGGCCGAGGCCTTGGACCTCGACCTCGACGGTCGAGCCAGGCCTGAGCCACGCTGGTGGCTTGTGCAGCCCGGCCACGCCGGCCGGCGTGCCGGTGGCGATGATGTCGCCGGGTTCGAGCGCCTGTAGCCGCGACAGATAGGAAACGAGGTCGGCGACATCGAACAGCATGTTCGCCGTTGACCCGGACTGCAGCGTGCGGCCGTCGACTTTCAGCGTCACGGTGAGCGCGTGCGGATCCGGCACCTCGTCGCGGGAGGCGAGGTATGGTCCGAAGGGGCCGAAGGTCGGGTAGTTCTTGCCGCGGTCGAAATGGCCGTCGGCCTTGATGATCTCGCTCGCGCTGACGTCATTGAAGCAGCCATAGGCGACGACGTGATCGAGCGCACGCTCCTTGCTGACGTTCTCGGCGCGCGTGCCGATCACGGCCGCGAGTTCCGCCTCGTAGGTGACGCCGCCAATCGTTGCCGGCAGCACGATGGGCCGTTCCGGCTCGATGATCGTTCGCGGTGCCTTCATGAACAGCACCGGTTGCTCGGGCGGCGGCATACAGCGTTCGACCAGCGCGTCGCGGTAGTTATGCGCGATGCCGAAGATGCGCCGCGGCGCCGGCAGTGGCGCCATCAGCGTGACCGCGTCGCGCGAAAGCCGTGCCGCTACCGCAAGGCCATGGACGTTAATGCGTTCCACGACTTTGGGCAGACTGGCCTCGATCAGGGCCTGCATCTGCGGCGCCGCGCCGCCGAGGGATTCGCGCATCGCCGGATGCGCCAGATCGACGATCGCATCGGCGTCACCGGTGCTGTTGCCCAGTAGCACGCCGGCGCGCGAAAAGCCTTGCTCGGTGAAGGTGACGAATTTCATGAACGGACCATCGATTCACGCCACACGGTAGCGGTCGATCACGCCGCGATCGATCTCGATGCCGAGCCCCCCGCCGGTCGGGACCGCGACCTTGCCCTTGACCTGAACGATCGGTTCGACCGCCAGATGGTCGCGAAATGGGTTTTCCTCCTGCTCGAATTCCAGCATCGGCGGCATCGGAAACAGGCTCGGCGGCTGGTTCGGGATCGATGCCAGGAAGTGGATGGTGGCGGCAAGGCCGACTGCGGAACCCCAGGCATGGGGCACGCATTCCACGCCATGCGTTGTAGCGAGTGTCGCGATCTTCTTGCATTCGGTGATGCCGCCCGCCGCGCAGACGTCCGGCTGCACGATGTCCATCGCCTTGCGCACGATGGCGTCGCGGAAGCCCCAGCGGGTAAATTCGTTCTCGCCGCCGGCGACCGCCATGTCGAGCGCGCGCGAAACCTCCACATAACCGTCGATGTCTTCCGGCGAGATGGGCTCTTCGAACCACTCGATGTCGAGGTCTTCGAGCTTGCGGCCGAGACGGATCGCAGCGGGCACAGTGAAGCAATGATTGGCGTCGACCATCAGCTTGATCCCGGAGCCGACTGCCTCGCGTACGGCTTTCACGCGCTCGAAGTCGCGCTTGATCGATCCAAGCCCGATCTTCATTTTGATCGCCTTGAAGCCGGCCTCAACGTAACCCGTCGCTTCCTCGACGGCTTCATCGACCAGCCGGTCCATGTCGGTGAAGTAGAGCCCGGTGGCGTAGGCGTCGACCTCGGTGCGGAAGGCGCCGCCGATCAGCTTGTGCACTGGCTTGTTGCAGGCCTTGCCGATAATGTCCCAGAGCGCGATGTCGATGCCGCTGATGGCTGCGATCGACATGCCCTTTGGCCCGTAATCCTTGATCCGGTTGTAGAGGTCTTCCCAGATCACCTCGACGTCGAACGGATCGTGGCCGATCACGCGCGGGGCAAGCTGGGTCTCGATAAAGGCTTTTGCGACCGCCGATGGGCCGTAGCATTCGCCCCAGCCGACGATGCCGTCATTCGTTTCGATCTCGACCAGGCAGGTGCCGCGTGTCTTGTAGAGCCAGCCGCGCGAGGAGGTGAAGGGACGTTGCACTGGAGCGGCGACGACGTGACAGGTGATCTTCTTGATGGACAAGCGCGTGAACCTTGGTTGGAGAGTGTTGGGATTAAGAGCCGCGATTCCGCCGGACCCGCCTATTCCTTCGGAAAGACCTGTGACGCCACAGTGCCGAACGTGGCTGCGACGTTGTCGACTTCCTTGGTCAGCGCATCGCCGGTCAGGTCGTCGACAAGGAACACGTTCTTCTTGGCGAATTCCTTGAAGCGCGGGTCCTGAATGGCGGCGCGGAACGCGGTGATCAGCTTGGTGCGGACGTCGTCGGGGAGGTTTGCCGGACCAACGACGTAAGCCATCTGGACGACGGGGCCGTAGGGAAAGACGTCGTAGCCCTTTTCCTTGAAGGTCGGTACGTCCGGAAACATCTCCAGCCGCTCATTGGCGAAGATGCCGATCGGCTTCAGCAGGCCTTCCTGGATCTGGCCAAGTGTTTCCGAGGGCTTCAACACGCCGGAATCGACGTGCTGACCGAGCAGGTCGGCCACCACTTTCGATCCGCCGGTGTAGGGCACGTTGACGAAGTTCACGCCCGCCGCGCGCGCCGTCATCAAGGCGAAGATGTGGTTTAGATTGTAATTGCCGGGGGTGCCGATCGTGACCTCGTCGGGATTGCCCTTCATGTACTTGATGAAATCGTCGAGCGATTTCTGCTCGGCCTTGGTCGAGACCAGGAGCATCAGGGGATCGGTCGAGACGCGCGCGATGTGGGTGAATTGCGCATTCGTCAGCGGCGCCTTGCCCTGCGCCATCAGCGCCAGCGTCGAGCTGGTCCCCATGCCCAGCGTGTAACCGTCCGGCGCTGCACTCGCGACCCGGCGCATGCCGATCACGCCGGTCGCGCCGACGACGTTTTCGATGACGATCTTGATCCCATGTTCGCGCAGAATCGGGTCGAGCGCCCGAGCCGCGACGTCATTTGAGCCGCCCGCGTTCCATGGCACGATGAAGGTGATGTCCCGCTGGGGAAAGCTCGATTGACCGTGGCTGGCGGGCGTCTGGAACAGCGAGATCACGCACGCCAGGGCGATCGCGGCGGCTTTTTGCATGGTTGTGTTTCCTCCCATTTTGTTGTTTGTTATAACAAACATCGTCGGCAGGTCAAGCCTAGCGCCTGGCTGAGGGATTTGCGCGATGTCGCGCGCCGCGATACCGAGCGTTGTATGACGGCATTGAAACGAATCGAGCGTGAACCGCTGTGGGACCTCGCACACGCACAGTTGCGGGATGCGCTGCTGGCCGGGCGGTTCGAGCCCGGCACGGTCTTGACCTTGCGCTCACTGGCCGAAAGTTTCGGGACGTCGATCACACCGGTACGCGACGCCGTCACCCGTCTGGTGGCGCAAGGCGTGCTGCAACAGGGGCCGCGCAATTCAGCGATCGTGCCGCACCTGTCCCGCCGCGAGCTTTCGGACCTGACGGTGGTGCGTTGCGCCCTGGAAGGGCGCGCAGCGCGGGAGGCCGCGTTGCACCGGCATGACGATGCCACGCTGCGAAAGCTGCAAGAGCGGCTTTCGACGATGCAGTCGCTGATCGCTGCACGCAAGCTCGAGAGCTACCTCGAACATCACCGCAAGTTTCACTTCGGCATCTATGCGATGTCGGGCATTCCGCTGCTCGTCGAGACCATCGAGAACATGTGGCTGCGCTGCGGGCCGGTGTTGTCCTACGTGATCCCCGAATATGTGGTCCTGCTGAAGGGCTGGGATCACCACACCGCGGCGCTGAAGGCTATCGTCGCAGGCGACGCCGATGGCGCCGAACGCGAGATCGTCGCCGATATTAGCGACGCCGCGCACTACCTCGCGAGTCTTGCAGACTCGACGGGACAATTGAGGCGACCGTCGCTAGTCACCTCGTAGCTGCGCGCGGCACCGCGGACCGGCGAAGATGGAGGGTGAAGTCCTTCGATCAGGCGCCACGTTCGCCTTGTGCGGTTCCTGCCGCGGACCGTTGACGACGTTTGGGGGTGTTGCGCTCCGGCGCAGCGTCTGCGGCCCGGCTGTGCGAGTCAGGCTGGTAGCCCAGGCGGATCGACAGGAGCTCGGCGTGCGTCATCACGGTCCGGGCGAGCTCTGGCACCCATTCAGCCGTAACGCGCCGGCTCGGACCGCTCACGCTGATCGCCGCGAAGACGCGGCCTGCACTGTTGCGGATCGGCGCGCCGACACAGCGCAGCTCCGGCTCATGCTCGCAATCGTCCACCGAATAGCCGCGGGACCTGATTGCCGCGAGCTCGGTCTTTAGCCGCTTCGGCTCAACGATCGTGCTCGGCGTGAAACGAGGCAGGCCGGCGCGGATGACCCGGTCGATCACGGCGTCGCTCTGGAATGCGAGCGCCGCCTTACCCACGCCCGTCGAGTGACAGGGCGAGGCTTCCATCGTGATGACAGTGTTGTGCGGGCGTGCAGCAATTTGGCTGCGGCGATTGACGAAGACCATTTGCGCGCCGTCGAAGATGCAGAGATGCACATCCTCGCCACTGAGCTTGGCAAGCGTATCGACGAAAGGCGGCGCCTCGCGATACAGCGGAAGGTTCATGAGTGCGCTGCCGCCGAGCTCGAACAGTTTTATGCCAAGGCGGTAGCGATCGCGGCTCGCGTCCTGTTCCAGGAACCCGACGCTGCGCAGGCTATCTACAATGCGATGAACGGTGGTGCGCGGCAGGCCGGTGCGGCGCGCGATCTCGACAACGCTCAGCTCGGGGTCGGTCGAGGAGAAGGCCTCCAGGACCTCGAGCATCTTGAAGAGCGACTTCACGCTCTGTCGACTGCTGTCGACGCTAGTCATGTCGGACCTTTCGGGTGGCGTCACCACGCAATATCCAGGACGCGAACCATATCCGACTTAGACGGAATCGGGCGCGGCGGCAATGCCGCGCCCTTTGTCGTGTGCTCACTCGGCCGCGACCAGCCTCACGCTGCCTTCGACCTCGAGCAAAGGCCTGAGCGCAGCCGCGATCGCGTCCTTCTGCCGGCTGGTCGGAGCCGGCATTGGCTGCCGCGGAAGCCCGCTCGGCGATCCCTGTAGGGTGAGGGCGTGCTTCACGCAGGCCGGGAGATTGTCGCCGACGATCGTGTTCCAGAACCGCAACAGGCGCTTGTGGATCTCGAGCGCGGTGGCGTGGTCGCCGCGCTGGACCGCGTTCCACAGTGCCACGCAGGCGCCGGGGACTGCAGCCGGGTTCGCGGCAATCGTGCCATGCGCGCCGAGCGCGAAGGATGGATAGAGCAGCGCATCGACCGCCGTCAGCACGACCTTGCCCGCGGGCACGTCGAGCAAGAGATCGGCCATCAGCTTGAGGTCGCCGGCGCTCTGCTTGACGCCGATCACGCCGGGCAGCTCGTTCATGATCCGCAGCAGCAGCGCAGGGCTCAGGTAGTTCCAGGGCACGACGTTGTAGATGATGACCGGCTGCTTGACCGACTCGGACAGCGTCTTGAAGTGGCCGACCGTCGCATCCTCGTCTGGCTTGAAGAGATAGTGCACCGGCGTGATCTGGAGCGCGGCGACGTCGACCGATTCAATGGCACGGGCGCGGGCAATCGCTTCGCGGGTCGAGTTGGCGATGATGCCGGCGACGAGCGGCACCTTGCCGTTCAGCTCCTCTGCGCAGGCCTCGATCAAGCGCCGGAATTCGTCGGTGGTAAGCGTGTGACCCTCACCAGTGCTGCCGCCGACGCAGACGCCATGCACGCCCTTCTCAAGCAAGAACTTCACCTGGCGACGGAAAGCCTTTTCGTCGATGTCACCGTTCTGATCGAACGGCGTGGTGAGGGGCGGAATGATACCGGTAATCTTTGCTGGCACGTTATCCTCCTTTATTGTCCGGAATGTGGACATTTTGTATGACAAATGCGCGCAGGACGTCAAGCGTGTTCGCTCAAGCGTGTTCGCTGAAGTATCGACACATGCGTTGAATGTGCGGGATGGCTAGCGATCCGGCGGAAAAATCCTCTTGACATGTGGAATAAGTCGCTGCTCTTGTTGTCCGCAATACGGACAAAAGTCCAGGCGGGAATGTCTTCCTGCCGAAGCCGGAGGACGACGTCATGAGCGGAATGGTTAGGTCGATCGGGTCCAGCCGGGTGGCAGACCAAGCGGCCGCTTCGATCAAGGGTCGGGCCTCGGGCGACATCCGGAAGGTTGCTGTGGCGAGCGCCATCGGCAACATGATCGAGTATTACGACTTCACGCTCTACGCGACCGCGACCGCGCTCGTCTTCAACAAGATCTTCTTCCCGAGTTCCGATCCCTTGGTTGGATCGCTGCTCGCTTTCGCGACATTCTTCGTGGGCTATTGTGCAAGGCCGCTCGGCGGCGTGCTGTTCGGCCATTTCGGAGACCGCGTCGGCCGAAAAACGGCGCTGCTCATCACTATCCTGATCATGGGACTTGGGACTTTCCTCATCGGACTCATGCCGACCTATGAGCAGGTCGGTGTATTAGCGCCGATCTGTCTCATCGGGCTGCGGCTGTCGCAGGGAATTGGCATCGGCGGCGAATATGGCGGCGGCATGGTGATGACGGTGGAGCATGCGCCGGCCGACCGGCGCGGTTTCTTCAGCTCGCTCGTCCATATCGGCGTGCCCGCCGGATTCCTGATCCCGATCGCGCTCTTGGGAATCCTGTCGACCTCCATGAGCGAGGTTGACTTCCTCGCCTGGGGCTGGCGGATCCCGTTCCTGTTTTCGATCGTCCTCGTCGGGATCGGGCTCTTCATCCGCTTCAAGATCTCGGAGACGCCCGAGTTCAAGCGGGTGCTGAGCGAGGAGGGGGCTGCCAGCGTGCCGGTGGTCGAGGCGGTCCGCAATCACAAGGGTAACATCCTGTTCGGCATCGGTGCCAAGGTCGCCGAGAGCGGGCTGTTCAACATCTACGCCGTGTTCGCGATCACCTACTGCAAGACCAAGCTCGGGCTGCCGAGCCAGACAATCCTGAACGGCGTGCTCGTCGGCTGTGCGCTCGAATGCCTGACGCTGCCGCTGTTCGGTGCCCTGTCGGACCGGGTCGGTCGTCGCGCCGTCTATGTCGGCGGCATGATCTTCCAGGCCGCGCTCGCGCTCGTCTTCTTCCAGATGCTGAACACCGGGCACACCGGCACGATCTGGCTCGCGATCGCGCTAGTGGTTCATCACAGTGATTTTGACGTTTTGATACCGAGCCATTCGAGGATCGGCAAGTTTTCGGGTGGCAGGAGAATCTCGATGCTTCGGGGAAC
>NZ_JBEGDB010000180.1:0-16175 GCF_043638955.1 Bradyrhizobium sp. 31Argb
GTTCGTGACGATCGCGAGCCGCCCCTCATTCGGGTGAGACGCGCGGAGTTAAATCACTGATTTGCCCGACGGCGGAACCGGAATGTTTTTTGCGGCAGGGGTGGACGAGGCAAATCACGTTGGAATTGCAAACGAATTTTCTCCCGTCATTCCGGGGCGCCGCGAAGCGGCGAGCCCGGAATCCATTTCCCCACTTGCGCTTGCGGCCCGATGGATTCCGGGCTCGCGCTACGCGCGCCCCGGAATGACGGCGGAAGCCCGTTTCGCGCGCTTGGGCGCGCCGCGCTTCAGGGTGATGTCGGCGAACGAGAGCAGCCGGCCGTCCTGCGAAGAGAGCGCGAGTTTTTTCACCGGCTTGCCGTTCTCGCGGTCGACCATGGTGGTGCCGATCTGTTCCGGATGATCGTCGAATTCCTCGCTCCACTGCCGGAGCGCCACCAGGATCGGGAAGACCCCAAAACCCTTTGGGGTCAGCGCATATTCCTGATAGGCGCTGCCGTCGGAGGCGGGCGCCAATTCCAGGATGCCCTGGTCCACCAGCGCGCGCAGTCGCACGGTGAGGATGTTCCTCGCGAGCCCCAGGCTCTTCTGGAATTCGCCGAAGCGGCGGTGGCCCAGCAGTGCATCGCGGATGATTAAGAGCGACCACCAGTCGCCCAGCACATCCAGCGAGCGCGCGATCGGGCATTCCGCGCCCTCAAGGCTTGTCCGCTTCACCATCAAGATCTCCGCCGAAATGCATCACAGGCTTGTGTAGTTGCATTATAAAACCAGATCGCCTAGTTGTCCAAGGAGGTTTAATCATGCAACCACTGGAGGCTATCGTGAGACTGGCGAACAAGACGGCGTTGATCACAGGAGGCAACAGCGGCATCGGTCTTGCGACCGCACGTCTGTTCGTTCAGGAAGGCGCCAAGGTTGCCATCACCGGGCGGAACCAGGCGACGCTGGAAGCGGCCGCGCAGGAATTGGGGCCGAATGCGCTCGCGATCGTCGCCGATGCCACCGATGTCGCGGCAATGGAAGCTGCAGTCGCGCTGGCCGCGAAGAAGTTCGGCAAGCTCGATATCGTCTTCGCCAATGCCGGCATTCCCGGTCAAACCCCGCTCGGTGGTACGACGCTCGCGGCGTTCGAGCAGGTGATCCGCACCAATCTGACGGGCGTGTTCTTCACGGTGCAGGCGGCCCTGCCGCATCTCAATGACGGCGCTTCGGTCGTCCTCAACGGCTCCGTGATCTCGGTGCAGGGAAATCCAGGCTATTCGGCCTATGCCGCCAGCAAGGGCGGCGTGCGCGCGATGGCGCGCGTGATGGCTTCCGAACTGTCGCCCCGCAACATCCGCGTCAATGTCATCTCGCCCGGCGCCATCCGCACGCCGATCTGGGTGCCGCGACGGCAACGCCTGAAGCAGAAAAGGCCTTCGAGGCGCGCATCGCCAGATCGACGCCACTGCGCGGGCTCGGCGAACCCGACCACATCTCGAAAACGGTGCTGTTCCTGGCTTCCGACGATTCCGCCCACATCCAGGGGCAGGAACTGTTCGTCGATGGCGGCGCAACTGCTTTGCCCGCCGGCGCTCCGATCTATCGGGAGCAGAGCCCGCGGCAGTGAGTGGCGATCCGGTCAGAGCGACGGCAAGCCGTTGCCGCCGGCGGTGCCGGTTCACGTGACGCCTTGTCTCACCGGGCCGGGCATGAGTCGTTGAACCTTCGTCGTGCTGCCAAGACAGTCTTATAGGCAGGGACCTTCCTTGGCTTATTGGAACTGGAGAGCAGCAATGCCGACAGTCATCCGCACCCGTCGCTCTGCCCCACTTTCGCGCATCCCGCAGGATTCAGCCGACGCGCAATTTGCTTCAATCGCGCTGTTTTGCGGGATCGGCATGCTGATTTCGTTCGTCGCCGTGATTTGCGACGTGCAGGGCGTCTGGCATTAGCTGCTACACCATGGCCGGTGGACGCTGGCCATGGTGTAGATCGATGTCGTTACGCCGCGGTGAGATTACCAGCGGCTTGCAGCGCGCCTGAGACAGCCTTTTCCCGATGCTCCGGCCCGACCTGGATTCCGTCGGCGGAGATGAATTCGGGCTTCGTGATTCCGATGAAGCCGAACACCCAGCGCAAATAGGTCTCCAGATGCTCGCCGACGGCGGCTGGCGTGCCCGGGCCGTAGAAGCCGCCGCGCGAGATCGCGACGATGACGCGCTTGTTGCCGGCGAGGCCCTCGACGCCGGCGGCGCCGTACTTGAACGTCTTGCCGGCAACCAGGATGCGATCGATCCAGGCCTTGAGCTGGCTCGGGATGGTGAAATTGTACATGGGCGCGCCGAGCACGACGATGTCGGCGGCGAGAAACTCCTCCAGCATCTGCTGGCCCGCGGCGATGTCCGGCTGCAGCAAGGCATCCGGAGCGGCGCCCTGGCTCGCGGCCAGATGGGAACCCGAGAGGTGGGCGAGCGGTGTCGTCGTCAGGTCGCGATAGGCGACGTCGATGCCGGGATGGGTCTTGCGCAGCCGGTCGACGATGGCGGCGGAGACCTGACGGCTGACGGAGTGGGGGCCCAGCACGCTGGAGTCGAGATGCAGGAGTTTCATGGTTGGTGTCACCCTTTGGTATAGGTTTGTAACTGGCGCTATATGAGTGACCGTGGCAAAAGCCCGCAAGAACGCACATTTTTCTAACCGGAGCACATCAGTGAAACCCGAGCACATCCATGTGCCTGTCCTGGAACCGATCCCGCATACCAGTGGCGACTGCCGTGGCGTGGCCTCGGTGCTGGCGCGGGTCGGCGACAAATGGAGCGTGCTCGTCATCATGCTGCTCGGCAACGGCCCACGCCGGTTCAACGAGCTCAAGCGTACGATCGGTGGCATCTCGCAGCGGATGCTGACCCTGACGCTGCGCGGGCTGGAGCGCGACGGGCTCGTCACGCGCACCGTGTTTCCGACCATTCCGCCGCGGGTCGACTATGAGCTGACCGATCTCGGCCGCGGGCTGGCGAAGCCGGTGCAGGCGCTGGGACAATGGGCGTTCGAGCATTTGCCCGAGATCGAGCGCGCGCGAGGCGAGTTCGATGCGCGGAACGATCGCGGATGAAGAGATTGAATTCGTAGCCCGGGTGAAGCGCAAGCGTAACCCGGGGCATCTGTGTCAACGGTGAGAGCGGTCCCGGGTTGCGCTGCGCTCCACCCGGGCTACGAGAGGTCGCTTCAGACCAGCGACACCAATCCACCGCCGTGGCGTTCGAGGCGGCCGGCGAGCTCAAGCTCCAGCAGCACCGTGCGAACGATGGTGGCTGACAGGCCCGACATCCGGATCAGGTCGTCCAGGCTGACCGGGCTCGGGCCGAGCAACGCGACGATGCGTTCGCGCTCGCTCGGGTCGGTGTCGAAATCAAGCGGCTCGTCGTCGCTTTCGCGTGCAGCGAGCGCGAGCGGCCGCTCCATGATCGGCTGGACCGCGTTGATGATGTCGCTCGCGCTGGTCACGAGCGCTGCGCCCTGCTTGATCAGATCGTTGGTGCCGGCAGCGCGCGGATCGAGCGGGGAGCCGGGCACGGCGAACACCTCGCGGCCCTGTTCTGCCGCCATGCGCGCGGTGATCAGCGAGCCCGAGCGGTGCGCGGCTTCGACGATGACGACGCCAAGCGAGGCCCCCGAGATCAGGCGGTTGCGGCGAGGGAAGTCGCGGGCGCGCGGGACATGGCCGAGCGGCATTTCGGAGATCGCAGCACCTTGTTCGAGCAAGGCCGCGAGCAGGTCTTCATGCTCGGGCGGATAGATCCTGTCATGGCCGCCGGCGAGCACCGCGACTGTGCCGGTCTCGACGGTGGCGCGATGGGCGGCCTGGTCGATGCCGCGGGCAAGGCCGGAAATCACGACGAAGCCGGCATCGCCGAGATCGTGGGCGAGGGTACTGGCGAATTTCAACCCGGCACCTGAGGCGTTGCGCGAGCCGACGATTGCGATCATCGGCCGCGCCAGCACGTCAAGCGCGCCGCGCACGGCCAATAGCGGCGGCGCGTCATCGATCGTGGCAAGCCGCGCCGGATAGGCGGCTTCGCTAGGTGCGACCAGGCTGACGCCGTGCTTCTTGCAGGCCGCAAGCTCGGCCTTTGCCTCCTCGACCGTGCAGATGCGTCCCGCACCGCCACCGCCGCCACGGCGCGCCATCTCAGGAAGGTGCTCCAGCGCGGTGTGCGCGTCGCCGAAATGGTTGAGGAGCGAGCGAAAGGTGCGCGGCCCGACATTCTCCGAGCGGATCAGCCGCAGGCGGTCGAGGCGTTCGGAATCGGTGAGTTCGTGCTTTGGCGTGCGGTCGTGCATGGCGCCAGCATGGATCAACCGCAGCGCGCAGGCAACGGTCCCCGGGGATGAGCCATTCGCGGGCGCGCCTTGCCCGATCGCGAGGCGGCCCGTAAAAGCAATCCAACCAATGAAGGGAGGAAATTCCCGATGATCTCGCTCGCCGAACTCACCCGTCACATCGAGCAGGGCGAACTCTTGCCCGACGCAGCGCTCGCCCAATCGCTCGCGGCGATCGATGCAGAGGAAAAGACGATCGGCGCCTTTGTGTCGCGAGCGGAGAATCCGCGTGCGCAGGCGTCGGGACCGTTGCGTGGTATTGCGGTGGGTATCAAGGATATCATCGACACTGCGGATTTCCCGACCGAGATGGGGGCTGCGATCTATCGCGGAAATCGTCCGCGCGCCGATGCGTCTGTCGTGATGATGCTGAAGCAGGCCGGCGCCACCATTGTCGGCAAGACCACGACGACGGCGTTTGCCGCCAACGATCCGACGGCGACGCTCAATCCGCGCAATCATGGCCACACGCCGGGCGGATCGTCAGCCGGATCGGCCGCTGCCGTCGCAGCCGGGATGATTCCGCTGGCGCTGGGGACGCAGACGGCAGGCTCGGTGATCCGGCCGGCGTCGTTTTGCGGCGTCGCTGCGATCAAGCCGTCCTACCGGCTGCTGCCGACCGTCGGCGTCAAATGCTTCTCCTGGACGCTCGATACCGTCGGCCTGTTCGCGGCTGGCGTAAGCGACCTCGCGGTGGCGCTGGCGGCGATGACGGGCCGGCCGGCGCTGCTATTGCCGGACACGATCGCAACGCCGCGGATCGGCATCGTGACGCAGGACTTTGCCGGTGCACCTGATGCGTCAGGCGCGGAGGCATTACGGATCGCGGGGCAGGCGGCCGAGCGCGCCGGCGCTTCGGTTCGTGCGCTGCCATTGTCTGAGATCGTCGCGGAGGCCTGGCGCATTCATCCGGTGGTACAGGACTTTGAAGCGCATCGGTCGTTCGCCTGGGAATATGGCGAGAACTATGACGCGATGCCGCCATTGCTGCGCGGCCGCCTCGACGAGAGCAGGGATGTGACCGCCGCTCAATATGACGACGCGATCGATATCGCCGGCCGTGCGCGGCAGGCTCTCGCGCAGTCGTTTGGGGATGTCGACGTGCTGCTGACCCTGTCGGCGCCCGGCGCCGCGCCGAAGGGACTCTCGTCGACCGGCGATCCCCGCTACAACCGGCTGTGGACGCTGATGGGCGTTCCCTGCGTCAACGTGCCCGCTTATGTCGCCGAGGGCAATTTGCCTGTCGGCGTGCAGGTGATCGCGCCGTTCGGCGCCGACGCCAAGGCGCTGGCGGCTGCGCGCTTTGTCGAGACGGCGCTGGCGAAACTATAGCAGCGCGGGTTCGGCGACGCGTGACTTGCGCGGCGTCTCGATCCGCGTGGAGCCGGCGTCCTGCGCCAGGAAACGTTCGGCAGCCTTGCGGCCGCTCCGATGCAAGAGGCGAATGAAGCCCGGGCCGAGATCGGTGGCGCTGCGCTGGGCGAGCCCGTCGATCTCGTCTTCCGCGGCGATCCGGAATAGCCGCAGCGAGGGGGCCGCGGCAGGGCGCGCCCATTCCAGCGCCGCGATCTCGGCATTGAGCACGGAATTGGCCGTGATCTGGTCGAGACGGCGATCGATCGCGGCGGGTGTGATCGGGACATAGCTGTCGCGCGCCGGCGTGACTTGGACGACCAGCACGTTGGAGGTCTCGGATTCCTGCACCAATCGAACCAGCGGAGGATTGGCGCCAAAGCCGCCGTCCCAATAGGACTCGCCGTCGATTTCGACTGCGCAATGGATCAATGGCGGGCAGGTCGAGGCGAGCAGCACGTCGGCGGTGATCTCGGCATTGCTAAAGACCTGCTGCCGGCCATCGCGGACGCGCGTCGCCGCGACCAAAAGTTTCGGGCAGGCGGGGCTCTGCAGCGCGGTGAAATCGATGTCTCTTGCCAGCGCCTGACGCAGCGGATCGAGATCGAACGGATCGAACTGGCCGGACCGCAGCGTCGGCCCGAACGCGACCGAGCGTCCCGCCGGCGAGAATCCTCCGACCAGCATCAGCGAGCGGAACGAGGCCTCATGCATGATCCGCATCCAGAACCGCTTGAGTGCGGCACGCGCGCCTTCGCGGCCACCTTCCACCAGGCCGCAAGCGAACAACGCGGCGTTGACAGCGCCGGCGCTGGCGCCGCTGATGGTGTCGAACGCGCAATCCGGTTCTTCCAGGAGCCGCTCGAGTGCGCCCCAGGTGAAGGCGGCAAAGGTGCCGCCGCCTTGCAGCGCCAGCGATAATTTTCGCGGGGGCCAGACGAGCGATTCGCCCGCATCCGTCTTTTTCGGCTTGTCGACCGGCGAGCGTGCCGGCAGGTCGGCCCGCGCCGATTGCATATTCAGTACGGCGTCTGGTGGTGGCGGGGCGGTAGGCCGCTCGGCTCCCACGCTGGATTTGGTTGCCGAACTGACGGCACTCGGCGTGTCCTTGGAGAATGACCAGATATCGGAGGCGGCGAGCAGGGCGCTCGCGCTGGACGTGCTCACCGGACACGACGCGCTCATTCCGTCGATTCCATCCTGTTCGATCCCGTCTATCTGACGCAACCGTATGACGCCGTTTGTTGACTCGCAGGATGACAGCCTGCGTCACTGTTCGCCAGTGCCGCCCGCAAATTTCGAACGGATGTGACCTGCCCTCAACAGGTTGATGGCGAATTCTAGGCCTTTTGGCCGATACGCCCCTCGGTTCCCGCTCGCAGTCGCTTGATGTTCTCGCGATGGGTGTAGAACAGCATGAGCGCCAGCACCGCGGCGAGCGCGGCGAGTGCGGCGTGCCCGAACCACCACAGGAAGATCGGGGTGACGACGGCCGCAACCAGCGCCGAGAGCGACGAATAGCGCGTGGTGAAGGCAGTGGCGAGCCAGACCGCGCCATAGACGGCCGCAGCCGGCCAGAACAGGCCGATCAGCACGCCGATATAGGTGGCAACACCCTTGCCGCCCTTGAATCCGAGCCAGACCGGGTAGAGATGGCCGAGGAAGGCGCCGAGCCCGGCCACCATCGCCGCATTCGGGCCGCCGAGATAGCCCGACAGCACAACCGCGGCCGTGCCCTTCAGCATGTCGAAGATCAGCGTTGCGGCGGCAAGCCCCTTGCGCCCGGTGCGCAGCACGTTGGTGGCGCCGATATTGCCGGAGCCGATCGAGCGCAGATCCTGCGTGCCGGCGATCTTCGTCAGGACCAGGCCGAACGGGACCGAGCCGAACAGATAGCCGATCAGGAAGGCGACGATCAGGAAGGCGTCAGAGGACATGGCCGGCGCTCCCGCGGGTGTTAGACATGTTCATACACCGTCCGGCCGCTGACAATGGTGCGCACGACGCGGCCGGAGAAGCGGGCCTCGTCGAAGGGCGTGTTCTTGCAAAGCGATTTGAGGTCGACGGGATCGAGCACCCAGGGCGTCTCCGGATCGATCACGATCACGTCGGCCGGCGAACCGGCGCGCAGCGAGCCGCCGGGCAGGCCCAGCAGTTCGGCGGGTCGGGTCGACATCGCGCGGATCAAGGTCTTGAAATCCATCTCGCCATTATGGATCAAACGCAGGCCCGCCGGCAGCATGGTCTGCAGCCCGACCGCGCCGAAAGCGGCCTCGGCGAACGGCAGGCGCTTGACCTCGACGTCCTGCGGATTGTGGTCGGACATGATGACGTCGATGAGACCGGAGGCCAGCGCGGCGACCAATGCCTGGCGGTCGTCCTCGGTGCGGAGTGGCGGCGACAGTTTCAGGAACGTCCTGTAAGGCCCGATGTCGTTCTCGTTCAGCGTGACATGGTTGATCGAGACCGAGGCGGAGACGTCGGCGCCGGCATCGCGGGCGCGTTTGAGGATCTCAAGCGACTCCGCCGTGGAGAGGGAGGCCGCGTGATAGCGCCCGCCGGTGAGCGCCGCGAGCCGCACGTCGCGCTCGAGCATGATCGACTCGGCGGCGTTCGGGATGCCGGCAAGCCCCAGCCTTGTCGCGAACTCGCCCTCGTTCATCACGCCTTCGCCGACGAGGTCGGGATCCTCGGTGTGATGCACGATCAGCGCGTCGAAGTCGCGCGCATAAGTCAGCGCGCGGCGCATCACCTGCGCGTTGGTGACGCTCTTGTCGCCATCGGTGAAGGCGACCGCGCCGGCGGCCTTCAGCAGCCCGATCTCGGTCATCTCCTCGCCGCGCAGGCCCTTGGTCAGCGCCGCCATTGGATGGATGTTGACGATCGCGGTGTCGCGGGCGCGGCGCATCACGAAATCGACGGTCGCCGAATTGTCGATCACGGGCGAGGTGTTCGGCTGGCAGATGATGGTGGTGATGCCGCCGGCAGCCGCGGCGAGACTCGCCGAGGCAAAGGTTTCGCGATGGTTGGCGCCGGGCTCGCCGACAAAGGCGCGCATGTCGATCAGGCCGGGAGCGACGATCTTGCCGGCGCAATTGACGATGTCGGTGCCTTCAGGGACGCCGGCTGTGCCGATGCCGCGCTTGGAGTCGCGGATCATGCCGTCGGCGATCAGGACGTCGGCGGGCCCGTCGAGATCGCGGGAGGGATCGACGACGCGGGCATTGGCAAGCAGGATTGGGCGACGATCGGTCAGCATGATCTCACGCGTTCGGCAGGTTGCGGGCGAGCGCTTCCAGCACCGCCATGCGCACTGCCACTCCCATTTCGACTTGTTCGCGGATGACCGACTGCGCGCCGTCGGCCACGGCCGAGTCGATCTCGACGCCGCGGTTCATCGGCCCCGGATGCATCACCAGCGCATCTGGTTTGGCGTAGGACAGCTTCTTCTGGTCGAGGCCGAAATACTGGAAATATTCGCCCGACGACGGCACGAAGGAGCCGTTCATGCGTTCGCGCTGCAGGCGAAGCATCATCACGATGTCGGCACCGTCAAGCCCCTCGCGCATGTCGCGGGCGACCTCGACCCCCATCCGCTCGATGCCGCGCGGCAGAAGCGTCGAGGGCGCGACCACGCGGACGCGGGCGCCCATCGTGTTGAGCAGGAGGATGTTGGAGCGCGCGACGCGGGAATGCATGACGTCGCCGCAGATCGCGATCACGAGCCCCTCGATCCGGCCCTTGTTGCGGCGGATCGTCAGCGCGTCGAGCAGGGCCTGGGTCGGATGCTCATGCGCGCCGTCGCCGGCATTGATCACGGAACCGTCAACCTTGCGCGCCAGCAGTTCCACCGCGCCGGAGGCGTGGTGGCGCACCACCAGGATATCCGGATGCATCGCGTTCAGCGTCACCGCGGTGTCCATCAAGGTCTCGCCCTTGCGCATCGAGGACGAGGACACCGACATGTTCATGACGTCGGCGCCCAGCCTTTTTCCCGCGATCTCGAAGGAGGATTGCGTGCGGGTCGAAGCCTCGAAGAACAGGTTGACCTGGGTGCGGCCGCGCAAGGATGCGCGTTTCTTGTCCACCTGGCGGTTGAGCTCGACATATTCCTCGGACAGGTCGAGCAGCCCGGTGATGTCGGCGGCGGAAAGCCCCTCGATGCCCAGCAAGTGCCGGTGACCGAGGACAAAGGTCGATTTCAATGATGGGGTCATTAAAGCCAGAGCTATAGGCGGGGATGGCCGGCGGGGCAAGCGGGAATAGGGGGTGGATGAGTTATCCCCGGCTAGATGCCGCTGCATCTTTCGCCGTCATGCCCGGGCTTGTCCCGGGCATCCACGTCTTGCTTTGCTCCATCTTCCGGAACAAGACGTGGATGGCCGGGACCCGGCTACGCCGAGGCTTCGCCGGGCACTCTGGTGTAAGCCCGGCGAAGCGATAGCGAAGACGGGCAAGCCCGGCCATGACGATGGGGCGACAATCGTGAAAATTGTTGTGATTGCGCTCGTGGCGGCCACCTCGGTTTCGGTAGCCCGCGCGCAGCAATTGCCCGGCGGCTTCGTGTTCCTGCGCGACATCGATCCGACGATCATCCAGGACATCCGCTATGCCAGCTCGAACAATTTCGTCGGCCGGCCACTCAGGGGCTACGGCGCGCGCGAGTGCGTGGTGAAGCGCGAAGTCGGGCTTAAGTTGAGGGCCGTGCAGCAGGAACTCGCGGGACAAAAGCTGTCGCTGAAGATGTTCGATTGCTATCGGCCGGCGCGGGCGGTCGCCGACATGGTTGCGTGGTCCAGGGATGGCAAGGAGACGGCCGCCGGCAAGCGCTACAATCCGGTGTTCAGGAAGGCCGATCTGTTCCGGCTCGGCTATATCGCTGCGCGTTCCGGCCATTCGACCGGGGCCGCGCTCGACCTGACGCTGGTCGATCTTGCCGCCGACAATTCCGGCAAGTTCGATCCCGCAAGAGATTATGCCGACTGCACGGCCTCAGCAGAAAAGCGGGCCCCGGAAGGCAGCGTCGACATGGGCACGGGCTATGACTGCTCCGACGTCAAGGCGCATACCGCCGCACCCTCGATCAATCAGGCGCAGCGTCGGTGGCGCAGGATGCTCGTCGCAGCGATGGCGCGACAGGGCTTTGTCAACTATTCCAAGGAGTGGTGGCATTTTTCGCTGCCCGGCGCGGGTGGTCAGGCCTATGATTTCCCGATTCCGCCGCGCCGCTAAAGCGTGATGACTTTTCTTCGAATCGTCATCCCGCTTTAGCTCCCTGTTTGAGCATGATCTTTCCGGAAAACCGGTGTGCACTTTTCCGGATCATGCTTTAGTTCCGGCTTTCAGGAAGCGTCATGACCCAAGCCATCTTCTCGACCCACGAGGTCTTCAACCAGTCGCCACCGTTCGAGGACGTCGATCTGTTCACACTCGACAAGCCGCTGGTGGCGGCGGTGGCCGCCAATGGCGGCGGCTCGGCGCAGGGCGAACTCGCACAGTTCGGCAAGCATTGGGGCTCGGCGGCGATGGCGGAGCGGGGCCGCATCGCCAATGAGAACACGCCGAAACTGCGCACCTTCGACTCCCGCGGCAACCGGCGCGATGTGGTCGAGTTTCATCCGGCCTATCACGAATTGATGGCGCACAGCGCGCATGCCGGCGTGCACAACTCGACCTGGACCACGGACGGCAAGCCCGCGGGCGGGGCGGCGGAGGTGGTGCGCGCAGCGAAATTCTATGTCGCCGCGCAGGTTGAGACCGGGCATCTTTGCCCGATCACGATGACCCGCGCCGTCGTCGCCCCGCTGGCCTCGCAGCCGGATCTCCTGGCGAGGACGATGCCGGTGATCGCCACGCGTTCCTATGATCCGAGCTTCATGCCGTGGTGGGAGAAGCGCGGCATGACGCTCGGCATGGGCATGACCGAGAAGCAGGGCGGCACCGATGTGCGCGCCAACATGACGCGCGCGGCGCGCGATGGCGATGCGTACCGCATCACCGGGCACAAATGGTTCATGTCGGCGCCGATGTGCGACGCGTTCCTGGTGCTGGCGCAGGCCGAGGAGGGCCTGAGCTGCTTCTTCATGCCGCGCTTTGCGCCTGACGGATCGGTCAATGCCATCCACTTCCAGCGCCTGAAGGACAAGCTCGGCAACCGCTCCAATGCGTCGTCGGAGGTGGAATTCCACGGCGCCTATGCCGAGCGGATCGGCGAGGAGGGCAAAGGTATCCGTACCATCATCCAGATGGTGCAACTGACCCGGCAGGATTGCGCGATCGCCTCCGCCGGGCTGATGCGCTCGGGGCTTGCGCATGCGCTGCATCATGCGCGCCATCGCAGCGTGTTCCAGAAGCATCTCGCCGATCAGCCGCTGATGCAGGCGGTGCTGTCGGACATGGCGCTGCATGTCGAGGCTTCGATCGCGCTGGTGATGCGGCTCTGCCGCGCGTTCGACCGCACGCCCGATGACGCCAAGGAGGCGGCCTATATGCGGCTGCTCACGCCCGCGATCAAATACTGGACCTGCAAGAGCGCGCCCGGATTCCTCTACGAGGCGATGGAGTGCCTCGGCGGCAACGGCTATGTCGAGGAGGGCATTCTGGCGCGGCATTACCGGGAGTCGCCGGTCAATGCGATCTGGGAAGGCTCGGGCAACGTGATGTGCCTCGACGTGCTGCGCGCGCTGTCACGCGAGGCCGACGCGGCTGCGGCCATTCTGCAGGAATTGTCGGGGGAGACGCAGGGCCTGCCGGGCGCAAGCGAGGCGGTTGCGTTCATCAGCAAGGCGTTCCGCAGGCCCGACAGCGAGCGCGTCGCGCGGCTTGCGGTGGAGAGACTGGCGCTGCTGGCCGCGAGCGCCGCGCTCAATGGCGTGATGCCGCGTCACGCCGAACGGTTCGCGGCGACACGGCTCGCGACCACACACGCCGGCATGTACGGCGCCGTGGAGCTTGCCGAGAGCGACATGCGCGCGCTGCTGGAGCGGGCGCTGCCGCATTGAATGCCGCACATCTCGTCATGCCCGGGCTTGACCCGGGCATCCACGCCTCTCGTGCCACGCAGAGAAAAGGGACGTGGATGGCCGGGACGAGCCCGGCCATGACGTTGTGGAGGCAGGATCGCATTCGATCGAGAGTTAGCTGATGGATGTCCTTAGTGCCGAAAATCCGCCGTTGACCACAGCTCCACCGCCACTGCCACCGCGGGTGTGGAAATTCTGGGGTACGACGCTCTGGGGATTGTTCGTGTTCGGCGGCTTGTTCCTCGGGCAGCTCGCCGTCGTCATCTACTTCATGCTGAAACGGGAGGCGCCCGATGTCGCGTCCGCCATCCAGGTTCTGGGCGGTGGATGGACGATTGCGCTCTCGGTCACCACGGGACTGCCAGGGGCGCTGCTGGCGCTCTGGATCGCGATCCGTCCGACCCGGATTTCCTTCGCCGATTACCTCGCGCTGCGCTGGACCTCCTGGAAGAACTTCGCCATTGGCGTGGCCGCGCTGGCGTTATTGGCTGGCGTGTGGGAGTTGGTCTCGCGCGCGCTCGGCCGCGAATCCTCGCCGGGCTTCATGGGCGAGGTGATGAAATCGGCGCAGGCCGAAGGCGCGCTTTGGCTGCTCGTCGTCGCGTTCTGCGTTGCCGCGCCGATATCGGAGGAGCTTTTCGCCCGCGGCTTCCTCTATCGCGGCTGGTCGGAAACGGCCCTGCGGCCCGCAGGCGCGATCCTGCTGTCGTCGCTGGTCTGGACCTTGCTGCATCTGCAATATGACTGGTTTTTCCTGAGCGAGGTGTTTTCGATCGGGCTCGTGTTCGGCTATCTGCGCTACCGCTCTAATTCGACCTGGCTCACGATCGTGCTGCATGGGCTGAACAATCTTGCGGCGACCCTGCAGACGCTGTGGCTGGCGGGGCAGTCGTAGCTGCTTGCACCCTACTGGCAGGATGATCGCCGGGCATGCTAGGTAGAGGCTTAGCCCACGCTGCGACGTTGTCGCGGAAAAAATCGATATGTCGGACTTCGAAAATGCCAAATCGCCGACCTCGGTCTCGCCGCGAACGTGGGACTTCATGGAGACGACGTTTGTCAGTCTGATCGCTGCCGGCGTGTTCGTTCTGGCAGGGCAACTAACCATCAGCATCATGCTGGCCACGGACGGGGGGACGACGGGCTTATCGCCAGCTCAATTTGAGGCGGTGTGGATGCAGGGGCGCTGGCAAGGCGCCGGCACAATCGCGGCAGCTCCGGCTACCGTCGCCGTGTTGTGGATTGCGATCCGAATGATCCGCAGAGATTTCGCGGAATATCTTGCGTTGAAGTGGCCGAGTGCGGGCGAACTGTGGCGCGGCGTGGCCATCGTGACGATGGTCTTAGTAGCCGAAAGTTTCGTCGCATATGCTGTTGGCCAAGACGTCCCACAAGACCCTACGGCTGCTCCGCTTCTCGTCGTCGGAGACGCGAGCGGTTTGCTCGCCTTGCTGATCGGCAGCTGCATTGCAGGGCCGATACTCGAAGAGTTTGTCTTCCGCGGCTTCATGTTCCGTGGCTGGTCGCAATCGTTTCTTGGTCCGATCGGGGCCATCGTGCTGACCTCCGCGGTATGGGCCGTGTACCACACTCAATATGATTGGTTTGGACGGCTGGAGATCTTCGTCGTGGGCCTTGTGCTTGGCCACCTTCGTTGGCGCAGCAATTCAACCTGGCTGACGGTGGTGCTTCATTCAGCCATGAACACCGTCTACTTCTTCCTGATAGGGCCTTATATCTAAAGCCCGCTTGCCGCGAGCGCGATGATAACGGGCATCGTAATCGCCGCCAGTATCGTCTGCAGCGTGATGATCTGGGCGAGCAGCGGCGCATCGCCGCCCATCTGGCGGGCGAGCACATAGGCCGAAGAGGAAGTGGGTACCGCCGAGCCGACGGCGACGATCACAAGGCTCGGGCCGGACAGCCCGAACGCGAGCCCGAGTGTCACAGCAAGCATGGGCAGGGCGATCAGCTTCAGGAACACCGTGACGCTGGCGGCGAGGCTCGGACGGAACATGCCTTCGAGGTGCAGGCCGGCGCCGGTGACGAGCAGGCCGATCGCAAGCGAGGAGCGGCCGAGCGCGTCGGCGACGTCATGCCAGAGCTTTGGCAGTGGGAAGTGGGTCACGTTCAAGAGGAGCCCGACGACGCAGGCCCAGATCAGTGGGTTTTTCACCACCGTCATCACGATGGTGCCGGCCGATTGCTTTTGCGGCGCGGCGTAGTGTGCGAGCACGGAGACGCTGAAGACATTAACCAGCGGAATGATCGCGACCATCGCGACGGAGGCGAGCGCGAGCCCGACATCGCCGTAGAGACTGCCTGACACCGCGAGCGCGACATAGGTCTGCCAGCGGGTGGCGCCCTGGAACACCGAGGTGAAGGCGGGGCCGTCGACGCCGCTGCGTGCGAGCAGCGGGCGGAGTGCGAGGCACAATAGCGACATCGCCAGCGCCGAGAGGAACAGCGCGCCGCCGACACCGCCGATTGGCACCTTTGTCAGGTCGGCCTTCACCAGCGTCTGGATCAAAAGCACCGGGAACAGCACGTAATAGGTCAGCCGTTCCAGGCCGTGCCATTGTGTCTCCGGCTTGAGTAGCGTCCGCTTCAGGATGAAGCCGAGCACGATCAAGAGGAATGTCGGCAACAGCGCCGCGATGACGACGGCCATGCTTCAGCGCTCGCCCCGCAATTTTGCCAGCCGATCCAGCGCGCCCTGCAGGATGAAGATCGCGGCGTGCTCGTCGATCACTTCAGCGCGCCTGGCGCGGCTGACATCCATGCCGATCAATTCGCGTTCGACCGCCGCCGTCGAGAGCCGCTCATCCCAGAGCCCGATCGCGAGCGTGGTCAGGTTGGAGAGGTTGCGGGCAAAGGCGCGGGTCGATTGCGCCCGCGGCCCCTCGCTGCCATCCATGTTGATGGGAAGCCCAAGCACGAAGCCGACCACGTTGCGCTCGCCGGCGATCGCCATCAACCGTGCCGCGTCGGCCTTGAACGCCTTGCGCTGGATGGTCTCGACGCCAGTAGCCAGCCGGCGATCGGGATCGGAGACGGCGACGCCGATGGTCTTCGTTCCAAGATCGAGCCCGATCAACGCGCCACGTTCAGGCCAGTGCGCGACAGCTTCGATCAGGGGGAGGACAGGGGCGGGCATGAGGATGCGATTAACACGTGGTGCCCTGCGGAGGCAAAGCCGCCCTTCACCTCCCCCCAGCGGGAAGGCGAAGATCGGTAGCCCGGGTGAAGCGCAGCGTAACCCGGGAACGCTCGCCGACGCTGACGCAAATGCCCCCGGGTTGCGCTCCGCTCCACCCGGGCTACGGGGCCACCTCTCCCCAGCGGAGAGAGGTGGAAGCGGTCCTGACCGGCTACATGGGTAACAGAATAGACCGGCGACATGGGTAACAGGTCAACTGGTCGGCAAGGAGGACC
>NZ_JBEGDB010000181.1:0-16170 GCF_043638955.1 Bradyrhizobium sp. 31Argb
TGCCTGCGTCCACGATCTTCGAATCATGGTTGCCCATGGATTCAGAATCCTCAGTCAATTACAACTGTAATGCTAGATCGCGGCGGTCGCCTCGGCCGCGATTGTCGGGTCCACCGTCTCGACCGTCGGGTCCACCGCGAAAAGATCGGGCTCGATCGTTTCCGGGAAATGCTTCTGCCGGGCGGCGATCACGGGCGCAAAGAAGCTGCGGTGATGCGCGCTCGGCCCCAAGCGATCCAGCGCCTCCAGATGTTCCGGCACCGCATAGCCCTTGTGCTGCTCGAAGCCATAGCCGGGGCAATCCAGCGCCAGCGCGCACATCAGCCGGTCGCGCGTCACCTTGGCGATGATGGAGGCGGCCGCGATCGACATCACGATGCCGTCACCGCCGATTACGGCCTCGCAATCGCAGGTGACGGCGACCTTGTCGCGGCCGTCGACGAAGACATGCTTGGGCTGCTCGGGCAGCGCCTGCACCGCGCGCGCCAGCGCCCAGAGCGAGGCGCGCAGAATATTGTCGCGATCGATTCGCGCGGGCGATGCGAAGGCGACCGCGAAGGCTGACGTCGCGCAGATCTGCTCGAACAGCTCTTCCCGCCGTTCCGCCGTCAGCCGCTTCGAATCGTCGATGCCTTTTGGAATGCGTTTCGGGTCGAGCACCACGGCCGCGGCCACGACGGGACCGGCCAGCGGGCCGCGCCCGGCCTCGTCGCAGCCGGCAATCGGCCACACGCCGCGCTTGATCAGCGCACGCTCGCGCCGAAAGCTCGGCGGCGTCACCGCGATCACGCCCTTCGCCGGTTTGACAGGCTTTTTCTTCTCGGACTTATCCCGAATCATGGGCGCGACTGTGCTGAAGCAGCCGCACCTGCGCAACCGGGAACCCGGCGCTCGTCCCCATTATTCAGCATTCCCCCGTCTTTGCGAGCGCAGCGAAGCAATCCACCTCTCCGCTTGCGGAGGCATGGATTGCTTCGTCGCGGAGCCTGTCATCGGGCCCGCCAGAGGCGGGACCCGTTGGCTCCTCGCAATGACGGAGAGGGACGCAATGACGCCTCTCAGAACAGGCTCAGTTGCTCGCCGCTTTGCTTCGGCCTGACGAAATGGTCGGTCGTCAGCTTCGAGCGACGCTTGTTCAGGCCGAGCTTCTCGCAGGCGATCTCGAACCTGCGGCCGATCATCCAGGCCATCGGCCCGGTACCCTTCATCCGCGTCCCCCATTGCGAGTCGTAGTCGCGCCCGCCGCGCATGTCGCGGATCAGGGTGAAGACATGGCGATAGCGGTCGGGATAATTCGCGAGCAGCCATTCCCGGAACAGGTCGCGCACTTCCAGCGGCAGCCGCAGCAGCACGTAGCTGGCTTCCTTGGCGCCGGCATGCGCCGCGGCATCGAGGATGCGCTCGATCTCGGAATCGTTCAGCGCGGGGATCACGGGTGCGACCATCACGGTGGTGGGGATGCCGGCATCCGAAAGCCGCTTGATCGTTTCCAGCCGCTTCGGTGGCGTCGAGGCGCGCGGCTCCATGGTGCGCGCCAATTTGGCATCGAGCGTCGTCACCGACAGTGCGACCTTGACCAGGTTGCGCTTTGCCATCCGCTGCAGGATGTCGATGTCACGCGCCACCAGTCCCGATTTGGTGACGATGCCGACCGGATGGCCGGCACGCTCCAGCACTTCGAGGATACCCCGCATGATCTTGTGTTCGCGCTCGATCGGTTGGTACGGATCGGTGTTGGTGCCGATCGCGATCATGCGCGGCTCATAGCCTGGCGTGGCCAGCTCCTTCTCGAGTAGCGCCGGCGCATCGGGTTTTGCCAAAAGCTTCGATTCGAAATCCAGTCCCGGCGACAGGCCCAGATAGGCGTGGGTCGGCCGCGCGAAGCAATAGACGCAGCCATGCTCGCAGCCTCGGTACGGATTGATCGAGCGGTCGAAGCCGATGTCGGGCGAGTCGTTGCGCGCGATGACCTTGCGCGAGGTGTCGAGCGAGACAGTGGTCTTGAACGGCGGCAGGTCTTCCAGGCTCTGCCAGCCGTCGTCGAACGTAACGCGCGCCTCGGCCTCGTAGCGGCCGCTCGCATTGGACTGCGCGCCGCGGCCGCGCCGCCGTTCGCGCTCGATCGCGACCGCGAGTTCGGGAAACGCGGAGGGCGCACCCGCCGGTGTGGAGGGCGCCGTCACCGGCGGGTGCTTGAGGGCATGAGAGGATGCTCGGCTCATGCTCTGAAGCTAGCATGTCGTGAGAACAAATCAAGAACACATTCGCGAAATTCCACAATGGCGCTGCCGCAAAAAACTGCACCCCTACGGCTGTTTTGATTGTGACAAGGTGATAACAATTTTCGAGCTTTCCACCCATTTCGAGCCAACGAAGCCGCTGTTGATGCTGAGCGTGATCATTCCAACCGAGGGCGACGAGCGGACCGCGGTGGCGACCCTTGCGGCGCTGGTTCCGGGTGCCGCGTCCGGAATCGTGAAAGAGGTGCTGCTGGTCGATCGCGCCAAGAACGGCGCCAAGTCCGACGTGATCGAACGCGTCGCCGATGTCGCCGGTTGCCGCTTCATGGCGTTCGACGGCACCCGCGCCGCAGCGCTGGCGGCCGGAGCCCGTCAGGCGCGCTCGCCCTGGCTGATGTTCCTGCATGCCGGCGCCGTGCTCGACAGCGGCTGGATCGAGGAGACCACCCAGTTCATCCAGGGGGTCGCGATGAGCGGCCGGCCGCGCGCCGGCATCTTCCGCTACGCCCGCTCGCCCTACGCCGACACCCGCCTGCGCGACAGCTTCAAGTTCGTCGCCCGCATGCTGACCGGCCCGACCGCCGAACAGGGCCTCCTGATCGCACGCGATCACTATGAGCAGCTCGGCGGCTACCGCCCGGATGCCCGCCGCTCCGAGGCGCGGCTATTGCGGCAGCTCGGCCGCTCCTCCCGCACCATGCTGCGCAGCCGGATCATCGTCGCGTAGGACCTTACGTTTCCCTCGTCATTCCGGGATGCGCCGAAGGCGCAGGCCCGGAATCCATCGGGCCGCACACCGTGCAGATGAATGGATTCTCTGATGTGCAATTGCACATCATAGCTCGCGCTTCGCGCGCCCCGGAATGACAGCGCCTTGATACTTGCCAAAGTCAAATAATTATTTGACAATAGCAACTATCGAGGTGCCCCTATGTCAGAGCCGGATTCCGAAACCCAGGTCGCCGCGGTGCGGGCGTTCAACCGCTTCTACACCCGCAAGCTCGGCGTCCTCGACCAGCATCTGTTGAAAAGCCCGTTCTCGCTCAGCGAGGCGCGGGTGCTCTATGAGCTGGCCCATCGCGAGGAAATATCGGCGAAGGAGATCGGGACCGAGCTCGGGCTCGATCCCGGCTATCTCAGCCGCATCCTCCAGAAATTCGACGAGGACGGGCTTCTGACCCGAAGCCCCCTCGCCTCCGACCGCCGGCAATACCAGCTCGGCCTCACCGCAAAGGGGCGGCAGACCTTTGCCAGGATCAACCGCACCTCGCACGATGAGGTCGCATCAATGCTCGCGCGGCTTCCGCCGGACGATCGCGTCCGCCTGACAGGGGCGATGGGCACGATCGAGCGGCTGCTCGGCGAGGCCGCAGCCCCGCGCGCTGTGCTGCGCGATCCGCGGCCGGGCGATATGGGCTGGGTGGCGCAGAGCCATGGCGCGCTCTACGCCAGCGAATACGGCTTCGATTCATCCTTCGAGGCATTCGTCGCCGAGATCGTCGCAAAATTCCTGACCTCATTCGACGCCTCGCGCGAACGCTGCTGGATCGCCGATCTCGAGGGGATACCGGTCGGCTCGGTGTTCCTGGTCAGGCATTCCGACGACATCGCCAAGCTCAGGCTGCTCTTGATCGACCCGGCCGGGCGCGGCCAGGGGCTCGGCAAGCGGCTGGTTGGCGAATGCATCAGCTTCGCCAGGGCCTGCGGCTACCGCAAGATCACGCTGTGGACCCAGAGCATCCTGATCGCCGCGCGAAAAATCTATCAGGACGCAGGCTTCGTGCTGGTGAAAAGCGAGCCGCATCGCAGCTTCGGGCAGGACCTCGTCGGCGAGACCTGGGAGCGGGCGCTGTGAAGTTGACGCGCCGCGATCCACCGCGGCGCGTCACGCCGGAACTGCTTGCCTTCCATGTCAAGCAAGCGCACGCGCTCCGGGCCGAGGCTTATCGCGATATGATGCGTGCGTTGTGGGCGCGGCTAGTGAGGATCATTCACAAGCGGTGATGTCGCCACCGGCGTCATTCCGGGGCGCGCCTCAGCGCGAACCCGGAATCCATTGGACCACTTGCGCAGGCGGCGAAATGGATTCCGGGTTCGCGCTTCGCGCGCCCCGGAATGACGGTCGTGAAACTAGACCGTCGCGCCTTGCGCCTTCGGCCGGCGCAGGTGCTCATCCAGCCGGGGCATGATCTCGACGAAATTGCAGGGGCGCGTGCGGTAGTCGAGCTGCGCCGCCAGAATTCCGTCCCAGCCGTCGCGGCAGGCGCCGGGCGAGCCGGGCAGACAGAAGATGTAGGTCGCGCCCGCGACGCCGGCGGTGGCGCGGCTCTGGATCGTCGAGACGCCGATCTTGGCGTGGCTCAGCATGTGGAAGGCGATCGAGAAACCGTCCATCCGCTTTTCGAACAGCGGCTCGATCGCTTCCGGCGTCACGTCGCGGCCGGTGAAGCCGGTGCCGCCGGTGGTGATGATCGCATCGACGCCCTCGTCAGCGATCCAGCGCTTCACCACCGCACGGATCGCCTCGACGTCGTCAGTGACGATCTCGCGCGCCGCCAGCTTGTGGCCGGCCGCAATGATGCGATCCGCCAGCGTCGTTCCGGACTTGTCGTCGGCGAGCGTCCTTGTGTCGGAAATCGTCAGCACCGCGATGTTGAGCGGAATGAACGGTTTTGATTCGTCTGTGGAGGCCATGACAATCGCTATCCAAATCTCACAGCGCCCCTTGGCCAAAGGTGTTGCAGGCCGACACCGTGCCTTGCTGGTAGCCGGTCATGAACCATTGCCGTCGCTGCTGCGCCGAGCCGTGGGTGAAGGAGTCCGGCACCACCCTGCCCGTCGCCTGCCGCTGCAGCGTATCGTCGCCGATCGCGGTGGCCGTCTTGAGCGCCGCGTCGATGTCGCCG
Source organism: Bradyrhizobium sp. 31Argb (assembly GCF_043638955.1). Lineage (NCBI taxonomy): Bacteria > Pseudomonadati > Pseudomonadota > Alphaproteobacteria > Hyphomicrobiales > Nitrobacteraceae > Bradyrhizobium > Bradyrhizobium sp. 31Argb. Next base: position 5,147 of record NZ_JBEGDB010000181.1, read on the forward strand.
GCCTCGAGGAAGCCGGGCCGCTTCTTCTCCTCGCGGTTGACCCAGACGCCGGAGAGGCAGTCGGCCTGCAGTTCGACCTTCACCTGCAGCGCGTTGGCCTCGGCCTTGCTGTCGGCCGCCTGTTGCAGCCGCGTCACGCGCGGGATGATGCCGAGCAGGTTCTGCACGTGATGGCCGGCCTCATGGGCGATGATATAGGCCGCGGTGAACTTGCAGGCGCTGCCCGAGCAGCCACGGAACCGGGTCTCGACCTCGCGGAAGAAGCCGGTATCGAGATAGATGGTCTTGTCCGGCGGGCAGTAGAACGGCCCCATCGCCGACTGCGCCATGCCGCAGCGGCCGCCATTGGTGGCGTTACGGAACAAGACGATCTTCGGACCGGTGAAGGTCTGCCCGCTTTCCCGGAAGATCTCGGTCCAGCGATCGTCGATCTCGCCCAGGACGCCGGAGATCATGCTGCCCATTTCATCGGTCGGCGCGCCGGTCTTGCCGGACGCCGTCCGGCGGTCGGTCTGGTAGGTCGGCGCCTGACCGCCGCCGGTCAGGATTTCGGCGCCGCCGATCAGGATGCGCGGGTCGATGCCGAAGGCATAGCCGAGCAGGCCGAGCACGATGATGGTGCCGATGCCGAGCCCGCCCCCGCCCATGGGAATGCCGAAGCCGCCGCCTCCGCCGCCACCAGATCCGCCCTCGTCGCGACGATCCTCGATGTCGTCGCTGCGACGGAAATCATCGTAACGCATGGCGGCTTCCCCTTAAGTCCTGTCCTGTGTAAACGCGGAACAGACGTAAAATTTCCGTTCCGTTAATCAATAGCCTGCCCGGCAATTATTGCCTAGTGCGACGGCGCGCCATCCGCGCATGGCTGATGCGGCCAACGTCCTCACGAATCGCGTGAGCTTGCCTGCAAACGAACCCGATTTTCGATTCTTCCGATTCCGCCGTCGCTGGCGCAATTCGCATAACGCATGCTGCAAGGCAGCGCTCGATTTCGAATCTGAAAACGCCGCAATCGAAATGCGCAGAACTTGTCGCGTGGCATTTTCGATTAAGTCGATTTTTACTTTGGCGGATCATGGTGGCGCCAGTCGGTTGTTTAGTCCCGCGTCGCCGACAGCGTCGCCTGAGTCAGAGTTATGAGTCATGGTTGAGTCGCGTCGCGGGGCGTCTGCAAGGGCGCCCCGCACTAAATTTGAATCCACGTCTTCGAGTCGAATCGTCATAGGCGATTGCGTCGCCGAGATGTCGAAGCTTGCAGCCGGTTCTGTCGACGTCGTGTTCGCAGACCCACCCTACAATCTGCAGCTCAAGGGCGACCTCAAACGTCCCGACGAATCCCATGTCGATGCCGTCAATGACGAATGGGACAAGTTTTCCTCCTTTGCCGCCTATGACGACTTCACGCGCGCCTGGCTGCTCGCCGCCCGTCGCGTCATGAAGCCGTCGGCGACGATCTGGGTGATCGGCTCCTATCACAACATCTTCCGCGTCGGCGCCATCATGCAGGACCTCGGCTTCTGGCTCCTGAACGATATCGTCTGGCGCAAGTCGAACCCGATGCCGAATTTCCGCGGCCGCCGCTTCACCAATGCGCACGAGACCATGATCTGGGCCGCGCGTGACGAGAAGGCCAAGGGCTATACCTTCAATTATGAAGTGCTGAAGGCAGCAAACGAGGACGTGCAGGCGCGTTCCGACTGGCTGATCCCGCTCTGCACCGGCGAAGAGCGCCTCAAGGGCAAGGACGGCAAGAAGGTCCACCCGACGCAGAAGCCCGAGCAGCTTCTCGCGCGCGTGCTGCTCTCCTCGTCGAAGCCCGGCGATCTCGTGCTCGATCCCTTCAACGGAACCGGCACCACCGGCGCCGTGGCGAAACGTCTCGGCCGCCGCTATCTCGGCATCGAGCGCGATGCGGCCTATGCCGCCGCCGCCGAAGCGCGCATCGCCGCCATCGAGCCACTGCCGCAGGAAACGCTCGCCCCGTTCATGACCGCGCGCGAAGCCCCGCGCGTCGCCTTCTCCGAACTGATCGAGCGCGGCATGATCATGCCGGGCGCCAAGCTGGTCGACGCCAAGAAGCGGGTCGGCGCCCTCGTGCGCGCCGACGGCGCCATCATGTTAGGGGACAAGGTCGGCTCGATCCACCGCATCGGCGCCGTTGCGCAAGGATCAGGCGCCTGCAACGGCTGGACCTTCTGGCACGTCGAGACCAAGAACGGCCTCAGGCTGATCGACGAGCTGCGCGCCGAAATCCGCTCCGGGATAGCCGTGGGCTGAACTTCCTCGAAATCTCTCCGTCATTCCGGGGCTCGCGCAAGCGAGAACCCGGAATCCATTTCACCACCTGCGCCTGCGACGCAATGGATTCCGGGCCTGCGCCTGACGGCGCATCCCGGAATGACGGAACGGTAGGGTTGGCAAAGCGAAGCGTGCCCACCAATATCTGCGCGCCAAGATGACGCCGTGTTGAACGTTCGTGCCTTGATTCGGCCCGAACAAAGGGCCTAGACTCCCACTATCGGTCGCTGTTTCGATTGGATTGCCCGATGCGCAGACAATCCGAAACGTTCCTGTTTGTGCCGCTGTTGCCGATCTTCTTTGTCGGCATGTTCCCGATATTGCTTTTCGGCCTGCTCGGCTTTTTCGGCCTCAGCATCTTCGGCGTCCTTCTGGTCTCCGTCGGACTGACGAGCGCATTGGAGGCGCATGGCCAGTTCACCGAGGACATCATTACGCACGGCTATGGGCGCAGCGCCGAGCGTGCCGCTCACGCCACCGACCTGCAAACCGCGACGCGCTTCGCGGCGCTGCTGGACATGGCAGGGATTGTGCTGATCGTCGCCAGCGCGGTTGGCTTTGTGTACTTCGGCTGATCGCCAAGCCGCCCGAGGCGCTTTCACAAATTCATCGCTTGCGCGTTCCGCCGAATGTGGCGCATGAGTGCGGCCCGCGGCCCAACGCGGCTCGCGTCCCGATTTGGTCGGCAACCAAACAAACGGAGCCTTTGAGATGCTCAAATTCTACTTCAACGGAGCACCGAACCCGAACAAGGTCGCACTGTTCCTGGAAGAATCCGGTCTCGCCTTCGAGGCAATACCGGTCGACACCCGCAAGGGCGAGCAGTTCAAGCCGGAATTTTTGAAGGTCAACCCGAACGCCAAGGTGCCGGCGATCGACGATGACGGCGTGTTCGTGTTCGACTCCAACGCGATCCTGCTCTACCTCGCTGAGAAGACCGGAAAATTCCTTCCCGCCAACACGCCGGCCAACCGCGCGCTGACGCTGTCCTGGCTGATGTTCATCGCCACTGGTCTCGGCCCCTATTCGGGTCAGGCGGTGCATTTCAAGACGGCGGCGCCAAAGGAACTGGAATACGCGCATAACCGCTACCAGTACGAAGCGCATCGTCACTACAAGATCCTTGACGATCATCTCGCCAAGAGCCGCTACATGGTCGGCGACAGCTACAGCATCGTCGACATGGCGTTCTGGGGCTGGGCGCGGCTGGCGTCGTTCGTGCTCGGCGAGGAGGGCTATGCGAAGTACCCGAACGTCAAGCGCCTGGTCGACGAGATCTCGGCGCGGCCGGCCGCCGCACGCGCGATCGCATTGAAGGACAAGTTCACCTTCAAGGCCGAGATGGACGACGAGGCGAGGAACTTCATGTTCGGTCACCTCAAGACCAAGGTGGCGTGATCGCTCTTCCGGCGTGCCGGCGTACGCTGGCGCGCGAGGCCGGCCAGGTGGGCAAGCGTGCGGCAAGGAAACCGCGCGCCGTGCCCACCTCCTGATTCCGTCAGATCATCAGATCGTGCGTCCCGTGGGTGACCGCAGCGCTCCCAACAAGCTCGGAAGCCGGGCCATAATGATCGGCCGTGTGTTGTCCATGCAGCAACGCCTCGATTGCTTGTGCTCCCTCTGGCCCGTGGATTGCTGCAGCGTCTTCGCGATGACTGCTCGATGCTGGGCCATGGTCCACATTTCCGAGGTCGAAGCCGTCTGAACCTCCGGGACCTGAGTTCTTGTCCTTGAAGTGGAATGCGTCTCCAAGCACGCGCGTTCCGGCTGCCTCTGACCCAAACATCGCATCGGCAGTCGAGGATCGCTGGAAATCCGCCGCGCTGCCACCATGCTTGGCAGCAATGCCGTCTGTGCCTGCTTCGCCTGGGGTCGAATGACTGCCGCCGTCAGCAGACAGGGCACGCCATACGAAATCGTCGCGGTCTGCGTCACCAGCGCCTTTGATGGTGATCGTCACCACCTGCGCGGTGCCGTCTACGGTCTTCACCGTGAAGGTGTCGGTCAGGTGGTCGCAGGCGTCGAGCGCCCGCACGGTGCAGTTGGTATTGTCGAGCGTGTAGGTCCACACCCCGGCCGCCGTCATCGTGAAGGTGCCATAACCGCCATCGCTCTTCATCGGCGAGCACACCGCGGTGAAGGTATTCGCCGGATTGTCAACGTCGGTATCGGTAAGCGCGCCGGTCGCGCTTGGCGTGCCGGGCGTATCGCAGCCAGCTTCGGTCACCGTGCCGGTCGTCGTTCCCGAAACGACGGCCGCGTCGTTGGTGCCATGGATGGTAATCGTCACCACCTGTGCGGTGCCGTCGATGCTGGTCACCGTGAAGCTGTCGGTCAGGTGGTCGCAGGCGTTGAGCGCCTGCACCGCGCCGTTGGCGTTGTCGAGCGTGTAGGTCCACTCACCAGCCGCCGTCATTGTGAAGGTGCCGTAGCCGCCATGACTTGCCGTCGGCGAAGTGACCGCCGTGAAGGTGTTGGGCGCATTGTCGACGTCGCTATCGGTGAGCATGCCGGTCGCGGTCGGCACGCCCGGCTTGGCATTGGCGACGCCCCCAGCCTCGATCACGCAGCCCATGGTGGCGCCAGAAATGACGGCCGCGTCGTTGGTGCCGTTGATGGTGATCGTCACCACTTGTGCAGTGCCGTCCGCGGTGGTCACCGTGAAGGTGTCGGTCAGGTGGTCGCCGACATTGAGCGCCTGCACCGCGCTGTTGGCGTCGTTGAGCGTATAGGTCCACGCACCGGCCGCGGTCATCGTGAAAGTGCCGTAGCCGTCATGACTTGCCGTCGGCGAACTGACCGCCGTGAAGGTGTTGGGCGCATTGTCGACGTCGCTATCGGTGAGCGTGCCGGTCGTGGTCAGCTTGCCCGGCTCAGCGCCGCTCGCCTCGATCACTGAGCCGGTCGTCGCGCCGGAAATGACGGCCGCGTCATTGGTGCCGTTGATGGTGATCGTCACCACCTGAGGGGTGCCATCCACGGTGGTCACGATGAAGATGTCGGTCAGATGGCCGCCGACATTGAGCGCCTGCACCGCGTGGTTACTCTCGTTGACCGTGTAGGTCCACACGCCGGCCGCCGTCACCGTGAAGGTGCCGTAGCCGCCGGCACTCGCCTTCGGCGAGGCGACCACGGTGAAAGTATTCGGCGGATTGTCGACGTCGACGTCGGTGAGCGTGCCGGTTGCGACAGGTATACCGTGCCCAGCACCGCCCGCCTCGATCACCGCGCCAGTCGTGGAGCCCGAAATGATGGCCGCGTCGTTGACGCCATCGATGGCGATCGTGAAGACCTGGTTGGTCGAGAGTGTGCCGTCTGACACCGTGATAATGAAGCTCTCAGTCGTCGGCGCGGTCAGCGCATTGATCGCGCCGCTGTCCGGAACGAAGGTGTAGGCGCCCGTCGCGCTGTTGAGGTAGAGCCTGCCATAGGCACCGGCGCTCGATACGTCGTATGTCACCCCTCCCAGCACCGTGCTGCCGGCAATTCCGCCACTGATGCCGAAGGTCAGTGCAGCGCCGCTGTTGGAGCTGCTGGCAACGAAAGCTCCGCTCGTTGCGGCGAAATGGTCAAACACCGATGTATCAATTTCCGTCGGTCCCGTCGCGACGGTGAACACCGGCGCCGAACGCAGGACAAACAGGTCAGGAGCTGCCGTCGACGACGGCAGCGGCGCGAGCGAATTATGGATCTGGAGAGTGTCCGTCTGAATAAAATTGATCGGCTGCACCGGCAGCACATTGATCGTCGAGGGAGGCGTGCTCGACCCGGGCGCCACCTGTTCCTTCGCGAAATTGGCCAGCACGTCCTGCTGGGCGGCATGCAACTCCTCCATGCGAGTCGCACTATTCGCGGTCTGGTTGACGCTGACCGAGGACCCTCTCCTGCTCAGGATGGTCGTCTCTCCGGGATCCTCGACAATGATGTGTCGCGGGATCAGCTCTTTGGTCACGAGCTCGAATACGCCATGCTCGAGATCCTTGTACGCGATGCTGTCGTCATCGAGATATGTGACGTCCGGCTCTGCCGCATGGACTTCGTTCATAACGGCGAAGGCCAGTGCCGCGAGCGTCAACGTGCCGATCCCGCCGCCATGAGCGCGGCCCCGAATGCTTCCAACAGGCGTATCAACCGTGAGGCAACCAGTCGTTGCCACCCGTCCGGCAACGAAAGCGAAGGTGCCTCTGGTCACGCCAAACAGGGCCGAATGCGAGGTGCCGTTGGCGTCACAGATCAATTCGTTCAACACCAGACGGGTGCCGGGAGAGAGGTTGAACACAGTGCCGTCGATAAAGCGAATTCCGACCTGCGCGTCGTCCGCCGTCTCGATCACGTCTCCCTGATAAACGGGATTGCCAGCCGTGAGTTGAACGGCAACGCCGGTCGCACGGCTGAGGGTGCAGCAACCGATCGCGATCTGAACATGACCTATGATCTGGGGAAGCTGGGCGCCAATGGCGTTGCGGTCGCCCCCGGACTCGACACAAGACGCAACGAACATGGCTTCGACCTCGCCTGCTGAGTACTTTCAGGCCCAGCGTGGTGCCGCACTTTCTTGCTCTGGCTTTGCCTACGCCACGAGGTCAAAACAATCTTCGCGTCGGCAACCCTAGGCTAGCCCGCCGCAACATCCTGATCCAAATTTAATCAAACATATCCGTAACATCCGATGCATTCAATGCCTGATTTAAATCGCCCGACGCAGGAATTAAATCATTTTTCCCTGGAGCGCGTCGTTTCCCCTCTCTGGAGCGCCGCAATTATAGCCGCCTCAAGATGCAACGTTTTGGTAGCATTTGAACCGGCTCCGGGATTAATATGACAAAAATTTAAAATGAGGTGGCCACTCATGGCCGCCCTGACATTGCGCGTACTGCATGAATTATAGCGACCCGGCTGACCATTGAAGTCAGCGGGCTGTCACGCGGCAAAAAGGATCTTCTCAGGAAGGGGATCATGCGCACGCATACGATTATCGCGTCGGTGGCGAGTTTGGCTCTGGCGTTGGCCAGCCTTTTGGTTGATGCAGCCGATGCGCAGACCAATCCTCCCGGGCCGGCTGTTCAGGATCTCGCATCAGCAAAACCCATCGGAACAGTTGTAACCACAACCGGCCCGGTGACGATCGAGCACGTGGGTGCGATGGTCATTCAGGCAAATGTCGCCGGCCAGATCGTCCAGACGAAGGTGGGTGATATCGTTTACCTCGGCGATGTGGTGCAGACCGGGGCCGATGGCCGGGTCGGGATCAACTTTGCCGATGGCAGTTCGTTCAAACTATCGAGCAACGCCCGTATGGCGTTGGACGAATTCGTGTACGACCCAAATGGGAAATCCAACTCGACCTTGTTCAAGGTAACCAACGGAACACTTACGTTTGTCGCCGGCAATATCGCGAAGACCGGCGACATGAAGGTCGATACCCCAGTCGCAACAATGGGTATTCGGGGCACGACTCCACATGTCGAAATTTCGGATGACGGGACAGTCAAGTTTTCAACCCTTATCGAAGAGGGCAAGAACAAGCTTACGAAAAAGCCCGGCCCATCGACAGCGCAGCAATCCGAACAGAAAGCCAATCGCAAGTCCAATCTGAATATCTGCCGAGGGTGCTAGGCCATTTGTTCGGAAGCCAGTCTCGGCGCAGGGCACCAGCAGGACGTGACGCCTTTCCGCGAAAAAGCGACGATCGCGGATTCCCCAATTTCCAAAGTCAGGAAGCCTGATATGGACGCGAGTACTAGGGGAGGCATCATTGACGGCGTCGCATGCATGCTCATCCTGCTGTTGCTCGGCTCACCCGCGGCGGCGGAGGATGCAAAGAAGAGCAACTATCTGACTGACATTGCGTTGTGCAACGGCACGGATCACGCCTCGCTTGAAGCCAGGGTCAATGGCTGCACGGCGCTCATCGCTTCCGGTCACGGCAAGACAGCTGCCTTGGCAATCGCCTACAACAATCGTGGCAACGCCTATGCGGCAAAGGGAGACTACGACCGCGCCATCCAGGATTTCGATCAATCGATCCAGCTCAATCCAACTTACGTCAAGGCCTTCAACAATCGCGGCGTGGCTTATTTGAAGAAAGGCGAATACGACCTTGCCATCAAAGCTCTCGATGGCGCGATCCAGCTCAATCCCAGCTACGGCAGCGCTTTCGCCAACCGTGCCAGAGCCTACCTGAAAAAGCACGAGTATGATCGCGCGGCGCGGGACTATGACGAGGCAATTCGTCTTGAACCCAATTTGGAAGCCGTGTGGAGCGGACGCTGTTGGACGCAGGCTATCCTCGGCGCGTTGGAGGCAGCGTTGGAGGACTGCAATAAGGCGCTTCAATTAGCGTCGAACAACGCCGCAACGTATGACTCGCGTGGACTGATCTACCTCAAAATGGGCAAATTCGATGCGGCTATCGATGACTACAGTTCTGCGCTGCAACTCGACCCGAAGCTGGCAAGCGCACTCTATGGGCGCGGGCTTGCCAGGCTGAAGACGGGCGACAAAGCGGGCAGCAACGCCGATATTGCATTGGCAAAGACGATCCAGGTCAAGATCGGCAACGACTTCACGCGCTATGGGGTGCGGTAGGTACCAGCGACGGTTAGCATTGTAGGGTGGGCAAAGGCGCACCGCGCCGTGCCCACCATCCCTTGCACGGACAAGAATGGTGGGCACGCTTCCGCCTTCGCTCTTCGAGCTACTGCGGACAAGTTGCTCTGCCCACCTGACCAATTGCTTCCGTCATTCCGGGGCTCGCGAAGCGAGAACCCGGAATCCATTTCGCCTCGGCACCGGGGGCGCGATGGATTCCGGGCCTGCGCCTAGCGGCGCATCCCGGAATGACGGCGGAGGAAGCCTCAACCCGCCGCGCGAACCTGTGGCGCAGGAAACAGCCCCAGCGCCTTCTCGGTCAGCACCGAGTCGCAATATTCCCTGATCTCCCTGATCTTGCCGTCCTCAAGCCGGAACACCAGGCAATAGTCATTGTCGTAGCGGACGCCGTCCCTGGTGACATTGTCGCCCTTGGCTTCAACCACGACGTGGTCGCCGTCGGCGATGAAGCGATGGGCGACTGTGCGCGCCCGTTCCGCCAGCAGCGAACGAACGTGACCGTGCAGATCGTTGAGGATCGATTGCTTGCCGTGGAAGGTGCGCGACCAGGAATACTGTCCGGTCACCGTCCATGTCGCATCCTCGGCAAGGCTCGCGGCGAACAGCGCGCGGTCGCGCACCGCAGCGTTGGGATTTCCGGCGGCGGCAAAGATCTGCTGCATCAGTTTCTTGTTGTCGGCTGCGCTCATGGCGACATCTCCAGTGGCTGACTGAGTACGCCTCTTTGTGCCGCGGTAGAGATCATTCTTCAAATCGATAGCCGATATGATATCTATTCACCCGATGAATTTGAACTCGCTCGACCTCAACCTCCTGATCGCGCTCGACGCTCTGCTGCGGGAAGCCAGCGTCAGCCGCGCCGCGATGCGGCTTCGTCTGTCGCAGCCGGCCACAAGCCACGCGCTGCAGCGCCTGCGCGATCTGATCGGCGATCCGCTCCTGGTGCGCAACGGCGCCCGCATGGAGCTGACGCTGCGGGCGCAGGCGTTGCGGACGCCGCTGGCGCAGGCGCTCGACCAGGTGCGCGCGCTGTTCGTTCCCGACGCGTTCGACGCCGCGCGTAGCGACCGGCATTTCCGGCTGATGATGCCGGACCTCGCGGTCGAGCTCTTGATGCCGCCGTTGATGGAGAAGATCACACAGATCGCGCCGCATGTGACGATCGACGTGGTGCCGTGGCGGGGGCCCGCGATCTTCACCGCCGAGTTCGCCCGCACCATCGATCTCGTGATCTCGATCGGCGACGCCTTCAAGGGCTTTCACCGCCAGCGCCTCTATGTCGACAGCGACGCGCTCGCGGTGCGCCGCGGCCATCCGGTCGGCGCGAGATTGAAGAAACGCGAGGCGTTCCTCGCGGCAAGGCATGTCGCCGTCGTGATCCGCGGCCAGAACGAGGATCTGATCGATAGCTGGCTGCGCTCCAAGGGCATCGAGCGGCGCATCGCTCTCGTGGTGCCAGGCTATATCGAGGCGCTGCATGTCACAGCCCGCACCGACCTCGTCGCCTTCGTGCCGCGCCGCCTGATCACAGCACTCGCCAGGCAGTTATCACTGCTGACCGTGACGCCACCGCTCGATCCCGGCCTCGACGAGCAGTACATGTTCTACCCCACCCGCGCCCAGATGGATCCCGGCTCGATCTGGCTCCGCCAATTGATGCTGGAGACGGGGCGGGAGTTGGGCGGGCGAAAAATGTAGGTCCGCATTGGGAAACGCAGCGTGTCACCCCGCCCTCCGTCATTCCGGGGCGTCCGAAGGACGAGCCGGAATCCATCGGGCCGCAGGCGGAGGCGGTGAAATGGATTCCGGGCTCGCACTTCGTGCGCCCCGGAATGACAAGCGTGATTTTGCGCGCGACCTGCGACAAAACAACCCGACGGGCAAATCAGCCCAAAAGTCTGTCCATCCCTCTCGCAAAAAACATTCCGCTTTCGCCGTCGGGCAAATCAGTGATTTAACTCCGCGCGTCTCACCCAAGATGAGGGGCGGGTCGCGATCGTCACGAACGTTGCGGTGAGATGCGGTGGACGCGATGCATGCGACTGACGAGCGCGCGTATCGCGGACGGCGAAGTCGTGTGGTCCTGGCGCCCCGACGCTGGCGCTAAGTTTTTC
>NZ_JBEGDB010000182.1:0-16146 GCF_043638955.1 Bradyrhizobium sp. 31Argb
CGCGAAACTACTTCGCCGTCGTCGCCATTGCCGCCACTCTGCTCTGGATAAGGTAACTGTCCACACGGCCTAGCGCGTCATGGGGAGGTTTATGACGGGTTGCGTCTTACGGCGTTTCCACCGCGAGGCTGACGACCTTTTCCTTCTGCAGCCTGCCGAGCAGGGCGGCAACGTCGTTCTTGCTCATCGCGCTATTGCCGAACTGGATGCGGAACATGCCCTCGCGGGCCCCGCCAATGATCGAGGCCTGGTAATTGTCGAGCAGCGCCGTGATGTCGGAGATGCGGGCGTCCGGCGCGAATCGCACCAGCGCGCGCGGCGGGCTGGCCGCCGCACCAAGGTCGCGGGTGATCGGGGCCGCGGATCGCAACTCCGGTGCAGCCGCCCGCGGCTCCAGCGTTAGCGACGCCGTCTGGAACGAACTGCCCTGGCTCTTCATCATCAGCACCGCGCCGATCACGCCGGCCTGCAGCAGCAGCACGATCGCGCCGACGCCTGCCGACCACGCCAGCGTCCGCGGCGACAGGCTTGCGAAGAATTGCGAGATTCGCCTCGAAAGGCTCACCGAAGCCGGCCGTGTGCGCACCGGCTCCTGGTCGATCTCGGCGAACAGCTTCTGCATCGCGCGCATGGACGGCGCGCCCAGGCTCTCGTTGAGGCGGATGGTCTCGGCATATTCCTCGCGGATCACGGCGTATTGCTCGGCGAGTTCCGCATCGCTGGCCAGCGCCTCCTCGACACGCCGCGCATCGCGCGCGTTCAACGTGCCCGTGGCATGCCAAGGCAGCAGCAGTTCGACGTCGCTGGGCTCCTCCAGCATCTTCCTTCTCGCCGCCATCATGGCCAACCTCGCTCTATGCCGGCTGCCTTGAGCAGTTCGGCCAATTTCTTGCGCGCATAGAACAGGCGCGTCTTCACGGTGTTCTCCGGAATACCAACGATCTCGGCCACTTCCTCCACGGACTTCTCGTGGTAATAGACCAGATCGACAATCTCCCGGTGCTCCAGCGAAAGTGCCGTCAGACACTTGCGCAACGCTTCACCCGTATCCTTCTTCTGCACCGCCACTTCCGGATCGTCGGACGCATCCTCGATCGCGTTCGCGGCGTCCTCGTCCAGTTCAGCGTCCTTCCTGCGCCGCAGCGCAGACAGGGCCTTGAACCGGGTGATCGCCAACAGCCAAGTTGAGACGGCAGATCGTCCTTCGAATTTGCCGGCCTGGCGCCAGACATCGAGAAACACCTCGCTGATGAGGTCTTCCGCGACCTGTTCGTCCCGCACAAGCCGGAGTCCGAAACGGTACACTCTGACGTGGTGCCGCCCGTACAGCACCTGCATGGCGAGCCGGTCGCCTTGAGCGATCCGGGCGATCAGAACCTCGTCTGAAGCCGCCTGTGTCGCGCTCAATGGCCGTCTCGCAAGATTGGTCGAGAGGGGGTGGGGGCTGGTTCGATGGTGAGAGCAGAATTCTTCACATTACCGCAATGTGCAGAACGCATGTGTGAGCCATCCCACAAACTCCAAATTCCGTGCGAACTCCGCACTCCCGCCCCCAAATTAGGTATTATGGTAGGGGCAAGCTTCCCCAAGACCATGCCGCCTGCTCGCGACCTTAGCAAGAGTCGGCGCATAAGGCAGTCCTCCCGCCAACTCCCACCCGTCGCGCCCGGCACTCGTCCGCCGCGATTGCCTTGTCAGGGTTCGCCCGATTTTCACCTGCGAAAACAAGGGAGATGGCAGGGTTCTACGGACCAGATTCGGGGCCGAAAGATACCAAACCTATTGGTGAACAGCAACGCGGTTTAAAATTCCGTCGATTATTCAATAATTTAGGTCGTAAGCGGCAGGAAACAAGATGCTGAAGTCAACAGAAGGTCAACAGTAGATACATGAGGTTGGTTGGCTGTGCGGATTGAGTCGAACGTCAGAAGTTCGCCGACTACCATGGCCGGCCCCAACCAAGATCACCTTCGGCGAGCTGCGCGAATCCGGCGTCCGCGAGGTGCTGGTGTATTGCCGCGACCATCGGTGCCGCCACTCGGTCGAGATCAGCTCCGACCGTTGGCCCGATCACGTCAGGCTACCGACGTGAAGGCGACGACGCACGGTTTCCGGTCGACGTTCCGCGATTGGGCTTGCGATATGACGAACTTTCCGCGCGAGGTGTGCGAGCAAGCCTTAGTATCGAAAGCACGCGCGCCAGCTTCATCGACCCGACGTTCTCGACCCGCGCGGGAACCGATGGCATCGGCCTTTTCACGGGCCAGATTGGCTATGCCTGGAACACGTCGCTGCTGTACTTCAAGGGCGGCGGGGCGGTGACGAGCAACCGCTTCAGCATTCTCGATACGCTTACCGGCATTGAATTCGCCTCTTTTAATTCGACCCGCTGGGGCGGTAGCGTGGGTGTCGGATACGAGTACGGCTTCGCACCGAACTGGTCGTTCGGTGTCGAGTACGACCACCTGTTCATGGGCCATGCGAACAATTCGTTCTCGGTGGTCAATCCCATCGTTGCCGGCGCGCTCAATCGGATCAGCCAGGACGTGGACATGGTCACGTTGCGCGTCAACTACCGCTTCAACTGGGGCGCCTACGCCCCACCGGTTGGTACCAGTTACTGATTTTTCCGAACTCCAGCCAACTCAGCCCCGGCATTCGTCCGGGGCTTCTTTCCGTTCCGGCTCGCGTTTGCTCGGCGATGGCTGAGTACGGAGCCTTACTCGCGGCGGGCACGCCGGTTTGTCTCTTGAACGAGGCGGCTCAATCAGCATTGCGTCGCGTCACGGGTTTGGCCCAAACCGCACTTCCGCCGAACGATGATCCGTCGGATTATGACAGTGCAGACCCTCACGCAAGGGCTGTATTATCTCGTCAATGCAAGCGGATTGGGGCTCGTGTCATGTACATCGACCGTTGGTTCAGCGTCCTTGCAGTGCTATCGGGGATCGGCTCGACAGTGCTCATCGCAGTCGCGATATTCTCGTTCTGAGATCGAGCGCGTGGGCTGCCGGGAGAAAGGCCGGCAACGGCAGCGCGCTCGCGATTCTTGTCAGAGCCAGCCGCCAAGCCACCCCGGCCGCGGCTTCTTCGCCGGCGGCTTCTCCTGCCGCAACGGCAGCAGATGGGCTCCTGGCGATGCCGGGGAATAGTAGGGCAACGTGCGGGGATCGAACGGCTCGGGACGCACGCCAAGCGACCGCGGCTCGGAGCGGTTGGTCGACCGCAACATGCCGCTCTCGACATCAAACTCAGCGTGCGGATATAGCTCCTTGGTCAACGCCTGCAACGCCGCAATGCCGAGATCGATCTTTCCAGCCGCAAAGTCTTCGAGCATGGAGGTGGAGACACCTTCGACCTCCCGTGCGATCAGCGCCAACGCGTGCGGACTTCGGTTGCGCGCGTGAACGGTCCTGCGCAGCACGTCAACCCCGGTGGTCGCTTCGGTCATGCGAGACGCTCCTTGATGTTCAACACCCTGGCCAGCGCGCGGAGCTGCTCGGGCGATGGCACGAACGTTCCGGCGACAAATTGCTGGAGCTGCGCAAGCGACATGCCGGCGCGTGCCGCCACGTCCGGTTCGAGATACAGCCAGGCGCGGTCGCGCACTGCCTTAATATCAGTGTTGCTCACGGCAGTTGATCTCCTCGACCAGTCTTGCAAATTCAGTTTGCCGGCGCACGGCTGGCACGATTGGATGACGCGGCGCCGGCGGACGCTCGGGCGCCGAGCTGGCACGGACAAAGTCAGCCAGCACGCCGGTCATGCGCTGAAGATAGCCGACGCCTTTGATCAGGAGCGCGGTGCTCTCGGCCTGCGCTGCAAGATACGCCGCGACCGGCAGCGCCGGATAGCGATGGGCGACCACAGCCCGCGGATTGGCCGGTGTGCTGGTGATCGAAACCTCATCGAGCGTCGCGCAGGTAACCAGACCGTGGAAGCGCTCCGGGTCGTCGACATTGCGCAGCATGTAGTGATGCACGGTCGCGGCCACGCTGAAATAAGGGCATTGTTTTGCTTCGGAATCAGTGACGAGCGCGCGGACGTAGAGGCCCTCGTCGGTGCTGCGGACTTCCTGAACTTCGCCGGCTGGCCGACCATGACGAAACAGCAGCGGAATATTTTTCCTGAACGGCAACCAACAGCGGCCGGCGAATTTGGCGTGCTCACGATCGATGGTGGCCGGCGCCGCATAGCCTTCAACGATCACGTTATGGTCGACGGCTGGCAGTAACGCCGTCGGTGTGAACGGCTTGGGCGCGACCTGATGCCGACGCATCAGCTGCACCAGTTCAATCCGCATCCGCATCGCTTCGCCGCTCATTTGCGCGCCCTCAAAGCGGCAATCCGCGCCTTGAGATCCGCCATCCGCTGCTCCAGCGCGCGGCGCTCCTCCGCAAGCTCGGCAAGCCGCTCCGGCGACGGCCGCGGGCCGGCTGCCTTGAGGACGCCCTCGAACTCCGGATATTCGCGGCGCAGCGCGTCGTCGGCGTGCTTGAAGCTCGCGGGACACTCGCCGCCGGTCAGAAAAGCGCCTTTGACGATGCGGGATTTGTCGATCGGCATCGGGACTCCCTCCGCGTTGTCGGAAGTCTAACCGATTTGCCGAGCCGCGACCACGTCCTGCCTCTCACCGCGGATGCCGGGAAGAGCTGGCCGCGAAGGAAGGCAAGTCACGGACATGGATTGTGCGCCATCTGCTATTCGGCCGGTTTTTGGGATTTGTGCCCATGGGCGCAGATTCCGAATCCGTGCCGAAAAACCTCACCGAGCGCCGTTTCCAGTTGTTCTGGGAGCCAGTCGATCGCGCGCCGCGCAGCTTTCCGTACCACTTGTGTTGCGCCTACGCTACAATCAAACCATGTCGCCGAAGAGCAACGCAACCAAGACCCCGCCGCGTGCGCGGTTCAGCGCGGCTGACCTCAAGATCCAGCCGTTTGACCTCACCAGCCCCGAACGGATCGAGGGCTATCTCAAGGAGGCGACCGCGACCGGCGATCCCGCTGTCGTCCAGCACGCGCTGGGCGCCATCGCCCGCGCGCGCGGCATGACCAAGGTCGCCCGCGCCTCCGGAGTGTCGCGCGAGAGCCTCTACCGCTTGCTGTCGGCGCAACGCGCAGCCAACTTCCGCACCGTTGTGTTCGTTGCCGACGCGCTTGGCTTCGAACTGGCGTTCAAGCCAAAGAAATCCGGATCACGAGCCGCGCGACCAGCCGGCTTCGCCGGCGGGGGCAAGCCGCGGAAGGTTGGCAAAGCGTCGCGGCAGAAGAAGCGCGCCGGCGCTTAGAACGTGGACTGCCAAAGTCATCGGCTGAGCAAAAATCCCCGCACAGCGGGGTTTTCTCGCGAAGCTCGACCGACCGCGCGCGCCCGAATGGTGTACCAGGCGGATTCTGGCGCGGATTCTTATACGCACCCGCCGCCAGCCAGGACCGGCAAATCGTTGGAAAAATATTGGCCGATGCTTTGCGTTGGACGTACCGCGTACCAGCGTGAAACTTTTGAAACTTCGGGAGGGGTGGTCGCCTGCGACGGTTGAAGGGCTCGGAGGTGAGCATACCCCCTCCCTCCAGGACGCCCTTTCCTCGCGCGCGCGTAGCCGTGCTGATGCGTTCTTTCGAGCAGCCGCTGTCCTACAGCCTCGCTCGATCAAACGCGCTCCACGCGCTCACCGCACGGCGTCTGATCGATCGCTCTCAAACGTTGAATCGATCGAATGAGTCGATACCCGCTCGTGACGTGGTGCGAATGTTCTAACTTTCGCAAGCGTCTTCGAGCCGTTGATTTTTGAAGGCTTGGCCGTTGCCCAAGATCGGTGCGTTAAGCTCGCTCGTTTAGCGATCCAAACATCATCTCGAACGATAGTTGCTTCGCCGCGGTGACACCCCCGTAGTATCCACAGTGTCGCACATTCTTGATTGCTTTTTCCCTCGTTCTATAACACACCCATGTCGGTAAGCCTGTTATAGGATGAAACCATGTCAGCCCAGATCGTCGCCTATTACCGAGTCTCGACCCAGAAGCAGGGCAAGAGCGGCCTTGGCCTGGAGGCCCAGCGCAAGGCCGTCGCTGCCTATGCCGTCCAGCGCGGCCTGGAGGTCGCTGATGAGTTCACCGAGATCGAGACCGGCAAGGGTGTCGACGCTCTGGAGCGCCGCCCGGTGTTCGCCGAGGCGCTGCTGAAGGCCAAGAGACTGAAGGCGCCGATCGTGGTCGCCAAGCTCGACCGTCTAAGCCGCGATGTTGCGTTCATCAGCGGCCTGATGGCGAAGAAGGTTGAATTCGTCACCGCCGACGATCCGACCAAGTCGCCTTTCCTGCTACACATCAAGGCCGCTGTCGCCGAGGAAGAGCGACGCATGATCTCCCAGCGCACCCGCGAAGCGCTTGCGGCGGCCAAGGAACGCGGTGTTGTGCTGGGCAATCAGGCGCAGGCCGACGCCAACAAAGCCGCTGCAGCCGCGCGTGACGCCGGCCTGCTCGATATCCTGATGGAGATCGGCTGGGAGCAGTCCTACAAGGACATCGCCGAGCAGCTCACCGAGCGCGGTGTGCCGACGCCGCGGGGTGGCTATACCTGGAACCCCATGACCACGATGCGGGTGCTGAAGCGGCTCGGCCTGCGCGGTGATGAATGAGCGGCCGCCGGCATCCGGTACCTCCGCGGACATGCCAGCGGCCGACGACCTGCCGCTAAGCAGGATTCTTGGGCTCGACCTCGGCTTCGATCTCCAACTGCGGCAACATCCTGCGGAGATCTTCGGCGCTCAGCCAATCGCCAGCCGGAACCGAAACGACGCGAACCATATCCACAACGTTGCTGGTGACGTCGGCGTCGAGCTGCAAAGGCAACAGTTTTTGCAACAGCATTGCAAACGATCGAGGATCGCGATCGGCAAGCATGAAAAGATAGCCGCACAAGCCGCCCGCGCCACGACCATCGGATCCAAAACTCTCCGCAGCCGAGATAATGGACCGTTTCAAGTCGAGAGGGAGCCGATTCTTAGAGCCCCAACGGCGCCCGCGCCCCGATTTGAGGTTCTTCAGCCCGGTCCGCCGATCGGGCGTTTCGAGCGCAGATGGCATGCCAAGATTCCCCAACAGATAAATCTAAGTTCGGGCGGGTCAAAACCTATATCCCAATTTCTGAATGCGTCAGCCAACCATATTTCGGCGCCGTTGAGGAAACCATGCCCAGAAATGTCAGAGGATGGTTGGAGCTTCTTTCTATAACCCCTAAACCATACATACTGACAAATCTGGTACACATACCGATCATGACAGCGGCTGGAGGCTGATGTTGCTGTCCAGCTCGTACTTACGCGTCCAGACGGTCTGATTGCCGCGCATAACTTCCTTTTCCTCACAGACAAGCAGACCGAGGATATGCAGGGCTTGCAGCGTCCGGTCGATCGTGGTCCTTGGTTTTTGAAGCCGCCGCCGGATCTCGATCACCGGACTACTGGGGTGCTTGGCCACGTCGTTCAGCACCAGCAGCCGGAGTTGTGGCATGCTGTCCTTGGCACAACGCTTCACCAGTCGCATCGCGTCGTCATGTGTCATACCGATAGCCATTGCACCGCGTAGGACCTGCGTCAGCTGCTTGGCGAGTCGGGTGGGTGCTTCGGGGTCGTGGGCATCAATCACGTCGCCGCGGTAATCGACTTCCACGCCGGTGCGCGCCAGCGTCACCAGTTCGGCCGCTTCCACGATTGTAGTCTCGTCTTTATCCGTCAACTCGTAGGGCTGACTGGCGTCAATGCCGTTCATAAGTCCAGCCACGGCGTCCGCGAGATCCTCGCGCATGGCGACTTCGCTGCCGGTGTTGCGCATGGCTTGCAAGCCACCGTTGATGCGGCCTTTGCGTGAGTTTGGCCGAATGACCACAAATCTGTCGCCCATGCTGGCGACGACACTGTGCGCCTGGTCCCAGGCGGTCGTGCAGGCGCCAACCACCACGATCCGGCCTTCCCATTCCAGTGTCTGGCCACCATCGGTGCCCACGTTCCGCACCCAGCGGCCGTCGTGGATCTCGCGCAGCGCGGCCAGGATTGCGCCCCGGATCTCACGGCTGGTCGAGAGGATCGATGTGAAGTCTTTGATTACCAGGATCCCGCGCCGCCCGATTTTGCGCAGCAACCCGCCGGTCGCGGTCTTGGCTTTCTGTTTCTGTGGCGATGCCGATAGCAGGGCACCATCGCTTGAGATGGTCGAGACAGTGTGTGCACCGATAGCGCTTAATGACTGGACTGTCTCGGTCTTGGCATTACCACTACCGGCAATCACCAGCAGCCACGGTGGATCACCGGGGAGTTGTTCACAGGCGGCAGTTGCCAATACTGCGTCTAACGTCTCGATGTCGTAGTCATCACCCAGCCAGCGGCGGAAGGTATCGTGGACTTCGTCCAGCTTGCAGGACCGGAAACTGGTCGCACCGCTGTTACCAGCGCTTTGCTGTTGTTGGCCGCGCGGCTTGTACTTCTGACTGTGGAATTGCTGTTGTGGACTCACGATGCGCCTCGCGCCAGGTCGTTGAAGTCGAACCCGATCTTGTTAGGCACCAGCACTTCGGCTTCGCGATCTGCCGCGGCCCACCGGTTGGCGCAGGTACGTGCAGCATCCTGACCGACGCCGTTGGCGTCGGCATCAGCAACAATGGTGATCGATTTGACGCCAGGAAGGGCTGGAAAGTTACGCATGTTGTTGGCACAGCCACATGCCCATGCCGGTCGTAGTAGCGTGCCGTGGTGGTTGGTGGCAGCGGAAATCGTCGTTTCGATTCCTTCGCCGATCGTCAGCCTTTCGGTCACGTATTCGTCGGGCCATAGCCGGATAACCCGATGTTTGGTTGGCCCGAGAGACTTCGGCTTCTCACCCGTGACCGGGCGATACCAAATTCCACCCGGTGTCTTTGTCAGCACATCGGTGTAACGCGCGACAATGCAGGGCATGGCGACCCCATTGAACCGGAACTGCGGATGAAACCGAAGGCCGCCCTGATCCGGCACATCGTCGAGACTAATATGGCGCCGCTTGAAACAATCGACGGCAGCTTGCGGCAGCGGTTCGACTTCCGCCCAAAGCCGATCACAATACTGCAGAGTCGCCCGCAGCTCCGCAGCTTCGCGCTGCTCGCGGGCGCACCTCTCCCGGTCCAGCCGCTCGCGCCGTTCTTGTACATATTGCTCGCGGACGCGACGCTCGTCGTCGGTTTCCTTGCGCTTGCGTTTGGGTGGCGGCTCGCCGGTTAGTGCCTCGACGGCGGCGAGGAAATCACAGCCGTCGATAAAGATCATAAGATCAATTGCCCCGCGGCCACCGCGGCCGCAGCGCCGACAGAAAAACAGTTGTTTGCCTGTATCGATGCTGAATCGATCCCGGCCGCCGCACACCGGGCACGGTCCCGCTTTGCGCTTCAGCGTGATATTGTGCCGCCCTAATATATCTTCGATCTTGACGGCGCGGGCGCGATCAACCCAGTCGTCGAAGGCGCGTTCGTGATCGGGATTGAGGCCGCTCATCACGCGATCTCCTCTGTATCTTGCGGCCTCTCCAGCACGGCCATCAGCTCGCGCTTGCGCAAGATCGCGGCGCCGGTTTTGTCGCGCCCGACGACGCTCACCAGCGTCGCATAACGAAACCCTGGCGGAATGGGCGGCAACTCCCGAACAGGAAATTCGCCCGGCACAAACTCTCTTATGTAGCAATCCTCCGCCGGGTGCTCATCGAACCAACAACGATCGGTCTCGCGGGCCTGATCGGCGTTTTTGAGAGCAGGCTCGGAAGATCTCAGGATTGGCTTCATGACCCGCTCCCATCCGTCGGCGGCACCAACCGAATAGCGCCAGGTGTCGGGTGCTGTTGTTGCCAACGCTGCCGTTGTTCTTCTGCGAGCTTCGCGCTATCGCGACGGACCAGCGTCTGCTTGGGGTAAAGCTGCTGCAATTCGACGATCGCGCTGAGCTGAAGCAGATCGGCAGTCAGACCATCCCTGATGTGGTGCACGCACCGGCCGCAAAGAAACAACCCGTCACCGCCGCAGCAGTACATGACGAACGGCGGGATCAATTCATCACCGCACGTGCAACAGCGGCTTTCGTCCCGGAAGCAGTCGCAAAAACCTTCGAGTGAATTGACTACAGTCATGAATGCTTCCTCATTCGGCGGCCTCCCGGTTCGCGAGGAACGCCTGTATTGACTCGTTACTGTTGGGGACCTCGGGCCGGTACATCAGATCGCAGCCGACGAAGTCGCGGCCCAGCGCGTGAGCCGCGTGCATAACCGCGAACGAGCCTGCCGCCGGATCGATCACCAGATCACCGGGATCGGTGACGGCGCCGATCAGGCGACGGATCAGCCCGATCGGCTTAATGTGCGGGTGCAGGCTGCGGTCGACCCTCTCGATCCAGCGATCGGGGATTCCATGGTCGCGCCACGTCGCCTTGGCGCGCAGCGGCGGCTTCTGCAGGACCAGCAGGTAGCCGCCACGGCGGCGGCTGCGATAGCCCATCCCGAGACGACCGCTGTCCCAGGAGATCATGTCGACCGCGGAGAACGCGTCGGCGACTCGCAAGTGATGAGCTTCGAGGAGGTTGAAGGTGTCCGCCCAGAGCATAAGGTAGCCGCTGGGGCACAACACCCGTCCCGACTCGAGACAGCAAGCATCGATGTAGTCGGCCGACATCTGCGGGAGCCTGGCCCGCTCGCACTGCCGCACCCCCTCGTTGCCGTAGGCGAGCTTGTCAAGATTGCCGCGATACTGCGGATCGAAGAACACCAGCGGTGTGCAGGCCGCCGGCAGCGAGCGCAACAGGGCGAGAGAATCTCCTTGCTGCGCCATGTTGCGGCGCATAGGAAAATCCTGCGCGCGTGTCCGCAAACGCTCAACTGATGCAAACGGGAGTCCTTCGAGATCGTCACGAAGGCGCACGCTGGGCGGTTGCATGTCTGTCATGGTTGTTCTCCTTCGCCTCTAAGTCCGACGTTGGATTGATCCTCTTCAGCTGATTTGAGGACGGCGCCCAGCCCCCTTTCCTCTTTTGGCGGGCGCGCATCGGCGATCGTGCCGAGACTCAGATCGACCTTCGGCGCGCCGGGGAATCGGTAGCCGCCGACGATATTGACCGGCGGCGCATGGCGCGTGATCAGCACCGGGCAGCGCCGGCCCGTCTGCCGGGCGGCGGCATTGGCCGGGAAGTCAGCGAGGTTAATCGGATGCACCTCGGGACCGGCCACGACGTGCCACCCCCGACCCGATTTGGCAGCGGTTTTTAGCTTTGATGTTGTTGAGTTTTTCTTCGCGTTGTGAGCGATCGGGCTACCAGGGTAGCTTGGTGGCTCACAACGCAGGGCAAACCGCTCCGGATCACGCTTGAAAGCATAGCGGCATTTGTCCCGCCAGCAGACCTGTCGGCGTTTGGTCTTCGGCGTGAACAGGCTTTCGCAGACGCGGCAGCGGACGCCATAGAAGGCGACTTCACAGCTGGCGCAGCAGAACGCGTCGCGCGGATTAGCGGCGGGAATCTTCAGCTTGCCGGCGCAGCGCGGGTTGCGGCAGCGGGTACGGACTTGTGGCGGATCGCGTCGATAACCACTATAAAGCATTGAGATCTCCATCAGCTTGGCAGCGGTGTGGATTGAACAGACGGCCACCAAGCTCGCTCGGGTTTTGGTGGCCGTTTGTCGTTTCAGATGGCCGTTTAGTTATTCGGCCAGCTCCTTGGCGCGCGTACCGCCGCGCGCGAGCCATGCAGCGAGCGCTTCGCGCGAGTAGATGATGCGGCGGGCCAGCTCGGCGTAATCGGGGCCAATGCCGAGCCGGCGATATTCAGTCAGAGTCTTGGGGGTGATATCGAGGGCGGCCGCTGCCTCGGGCTCATCGACATAGCCGAGTTCGTTCAGCAGATAGCCGGGATCTGGCGGTTCGTGACGCATCGGATAAAACCTTCATCGGGTCTATCCTTAAAAGGTGCATCCGAAACGACTGCCATCAAAAGCCGGCGCTGGCGCTCATTTACTGCCATCAAAGCCGGTTTTCGCGAATATTGCTGCCACTTCAATCGCGATCATTGAAATCCAGACGACCGGTGTTCGGGCGGCGCTTGCGCAACTTCGGCGCTTTTCCGCCTTTGCCTTGGAGTTGGCGCTGCCACCACTCTGCAAACTCGGCTTGAAGGGGATTTTGTTTGCGATCTTTTTTAAAATCGGCCCAGAGCCGGAACATCGTGCGTTCTGACCTCCCCTTCCAGGGCTTGGGATTACTGCGCCGAATCCGCTGAAATATTGTTTTAAGGCTGGCACGCGGGCGTGAACGCTCAAGCTCGACCAGCCGGCCGAACTCGCGGGCCTCCTCGATCGAACGCCGCGCCCGCGCCATCATGAACGCTCGATCAAGTCGATCAGATCGCTCGCGACCAGATGCGCGTAGCGTTGCGTGGTCGCTGGCGCAGTGTGGCCGAGTACCCGGCCGATCTGCGGCAAGCTGGCACCGCCGCGAGCCAAGGCTGAGGCGCGGGAATGCCGGAGATCATGGATTCGCACATCTTTCCGGCCGATGATCGTCCGCGCCCGCTTCCAGGCGCGTTTGCAGCTTTCGTAATCCGGCAATCCGATCGCCAATAGCTCTCGCGCGATCGCGAGTGCCTCGGGCTGCAACGGCACGATGTGAACCCTTTTCTGCTTGGTGCTGGAGGCTGGCTTGATCCACAGCTTGCGGCTGATATTGAGCTGTGCCGCCGAGAGGCTGATGCATTCGCCGATGCGGGCACCGGTCAGCAACGCCAGCCGCAGCGCCAGGGCTGCGGCTCGGTTGTTATCGCCGCTCAAGGCAGCATGCGCGGCTTTGATCTCGTCGGCATCGAGAAAGACATGGCGCTGGTTCTCCGGACAGCGGCGGATGCCCCCGCACGGGTTGCGGTCGATCTTGCGGTCGTGCTCCAGCCACGACATGAACGAGGACAACACCCCGAGCGCCCGGTTGGCGTTGATCGGTGTGTGCGCCGCCATCTCGCCATGCCACGCCTCAACGCGGTTGCGGGTGACGCTCCGTGGCTCGTCCTTGCCGAACGCCGGGATGATGTGATTGTCGATCATGTGGCAATAGCCGGCCGCCGTGCCCGGCCGTCGCGTCAGCTGGACGACGGCACGCCATTGCCCGATCAGGTCGGCAACCTTCCCGCCCCGTCCGGGCGCGACTGTCTCGCCGGTATCAGCTTTGAGCCGCATGCGGCTGGCATGGGTGCGCGCCTTGCCAATGGTCCAAGCCGGAAACTTGCCGATGGTTTTGCGGCGCTGCCTGCGGTTCTCGCGCCAGTCAAAAACGAAGGCCTTCTGGCTGGACTCATAGATCTTAACTGCGAGACCGCTCACCTCGCTATCAAAAATCAAGTACGGCTTCTTCGCCGGTTTCAGCGCGGCAATGCCGCGGTCGGTGAGGCGCTCAGCCATTGGAAATCTCTCGGGTGTCTGTTGGCGAAAACAGTCAACAAAAAGTTAACATCCCAAAGGTATTTCAAGGGGGTTTTGAGGGCAAGCGAAAGGATAACGAAACGTCAGCGAAACGGCCTAAGCCTTTGCCGAACTTAGCGTATATCGGCCAAGCCATTGAATTTATTGGGCGCCCAAAATCGTGTTTTGAAGATACCAAACCTAAAGGCTTTTCCCCGTAGATTTTGCGAGTTTTCCTCTCGATGGCGAGCGCATGGGCATCGCGGCGTCCTCATTTCTGAACCCGGTTGCGGGCGGATTGAATGGCCGCGGCTCACGGCTGGCTGCCACGAAGCCGTTGCGCCGCGCCAGACGTCGGCGCCAGATCCAGGCGATGATCGGCGTCTGCTACGTTTTCGACGCCCTCGTGCTCCTGGTCTATGCGAGCGCCGGCACAATCCCGATGGCGATGGGCATGGCCTACGCGCTTTGCGGGTTGGGCCTGTGCGCCGTCTACGTGCTGCTTTCCGAGCTCGGCTTCCACGATCGCTTCAGGGATCACTATCTGGTCGCGCCGCAGTCGGCCGTCCACATGGCGAACCAGCTCGCATTCACCTACATCGCGCCGCAAGTCGGCGTGCTGTTCCTGTGCAATCTGTTCGTGGTGTTCGGCTTCGGCGCGCTCAGGACCTCGGCGCGACAGACCGCCCTGATCTGGACGGTGATGGTGCTCGGCCTCGCCGCACTGTTCCTCCTGACCGACAAGCCGATCTCGATGCCGCATGGCAACACCCTGGAGCGGCTCGCCACGATGCTGGTCTTTGCGCTCACCATCGGGCGCTGCATGTTCTTAGGGATCCTCTCCAGTTCGATGCAGCAATCGCTGTACCAGAACGGGCAGAAGCTGAAGGAAGCCTACAAGCGCATCGAGGAGCTCGCCGAGCTTGACGAGCTGACCGGCGCATTCAACCGGCGCAGCATCATGCGGACGCTGGACGAGGAGATCGTCCGCTCCGAGCGCACCGGCGCGCCCTGCTCGGTCGCACTGATCGACCTCGACTGGTTCAAGCGCGTCAACGACGTCTATGGCCATCCGACCGGCGACGAGGTGCTCAGGACCTTCGCGATCTCCATGTTCGCCAACATCCGCAGCATCGACCGCTTCGGCCGCTACGGCGGCGAAGAGTTCCTGCTGATATTGCCCGAGTTGAACGAAGATGGCGCCACGCGCGCGCTGGACCGGCTGCGGGTCATCATCGCCGAGCTCGACTGGAGCGCGTTCTCGCCGGGCATGAAGGTGACGATTTCCGCCGGCATCGCAACGCTGCGGCCCAACGAGGGCCCGGACACGCTTCTCGCGCGCGCCGACAGCGCGCTTTATGCGGCCAAGGCACGGGGACGCAATCGCATCGTCAGTGCATGAGCAAACGAATTCGCTTCCACCGTCGGAGAATCCGGCGCGGTGGCATCGCCAATACTCCAGGACAGAGTCACAGTCATGAATTTGAAACCCGCAATTGCCCCCGAGAACTTGCTTGACGAGTTGCAGGCAACGCTCGCGCATGGAACGGTGGCGCGCCGGGTCGAGACCCTGCGCCGCGTGACCGATCTTTTCGTCAACGGCGCGGTGGACTATTCGGACCAGCAGATCGCGCTGTTCGACGATGTCTTCCAGTGCCTGCTGCTTCACATCGAAGCCTCGGCGAAGGCGCTATTGTCCAACCGGCTGGCGCCGATCGACACCGCTCCGCCGTTGACCGTCCGGACGCTTGCCTTCGACGACATGATCGAGGTCGCCGGCCCCGTGCTGACGCAATCGAGCCGGCTCGACGATGACACCCTGATCGAGACCGCACGCAACAAGAGCCAGGCGCATCTGATGGCGATCTCGGCGCGCAAGACGCTGAGCGGCGCCGTCACCGACGTGCTGGTGCTGCGCGGCAATGACGAGGTGATCCAGAGCACCGTCAACAATCCCGGCGCCGAATTCACCGAACGCGGCTTCACGCGGCTGATCAGCCGCGCCGAAGGCGATGACGACCTTGCGACCTGCATCGGGCTGCGTCCGAGCATGCCGCGGCATCTCTATCTGAAACTGCTGGCGAAGGCATCGGACACGGTGCGGCATCGGCTCGAAACCGCCAACCCACAGCAGGCCAAGGAGGTGCCGAGCGCGGTGCGCGAGGCGACGCGGCGCGCTCGCTCCTCGCCCTCGGCGGTCACGCGTGATACGGCGATCGCCCATGCGCTGGTGAAGTCGCTGTATGAGGATGGCCGGCTCGACGAATTCCAGGTGGCGGCGTTCGCCGACGCCGGCAAGTTCGACGAGACCAATGCCTCGATAGCAGCTCTTGCCAATGTGAGTCTGGCCGTTGCCGAGAACATGATGATCGAAACCCGCGCCGAAGGCGTGATGATCCTGGCCAAGGTCGCAGGCTTCTCGTGGTCGACCGTGCGCTCGATCATCAACCTGCGCGACGAATTGTCAGGCGGCGAGCCGACCGATCTCCTGGCCTGCATGGAGACCTACGAAAGGCTCCGGCCATCGACCGCGCAGCAGGTCTTGCGCTTCCACCGCATGCAGCAAACCGCGCCCGCCGCGTAGCCTTCACACTCGTCATTGCAAGTCCCGTAGCCCGGATGGAGCGAACAGGCTGGGCAAGAATTGGGATCAGGCGACCAAGTGGAGACTGAAGGGACTTGGCGCGGGATTTTGATGCA
>NZ_JBEGDB010000183.1:0-16078 GCF_043638955.1 Bradyrhizobium sp. 31Argb
CGTCTTGGCCGGTGGCCACCGGCCAAGACGCTAAATCGCTTCCATCGCACAAATCATGCCCGTGCAGATACAAGGGGTTCTCTCCGCGGCGCAGGTGTTCGTGGAGACGGCGTAGGGTGGGCAAAGCGCAGCGTGCCCACCATCACAAGCGGAGTGCTGATGGTGGGCACGCTGCGCTTTGCCCACCCTACAACTCTTCGTCGCTGTCGCTCCTCGCAATGATTCGAGGCGTCTCACTCCTCCTCGTCGCGCTTGCGCAGCAGGTCTTTCGCCAGGTCGGTCAGGGCTGGCTGGGGCAGGGCGGTGAAGGGGAGCGGCCGCGTCACCTCGATCGCCGCCAGCCCCAGGCGGGCGGTGAGGAGGCCGTTGAGGACGCCTTCGCCGAGGCGCTGCGAGAGCTTGGCGGCGATGCTGTGGCCGAGCATCTGCTGGATCAGGCTGTCGCTGGCGGCCATGCCGCCGGTGATCGCCAGATGCGCGATCACGTGGCGCATGAGGCTGAACATGCCGAGCGCGCCGGGCCGGCCGCCATAGAGGTAGGCCAATTGCCGGATCATGCGCAGCGCCGCCACGAATACGAACAGCACGTCGATCGCCGCACGCGGGCTCACCGCGGTGACGACCGAGACCCGCTGCGCCGCTGACGACACCATGCGCCGCGCCTCCTCATCGAGCGGCGTCATCAATTCGCGCTCGGCGAGCTTGATCATGTCGGCGCCGTCGATGATGTCGTCGGCATGACCCTGCAGCGTGGCGCGGGCGCGGGCGAGTTGCGGGTTCTCGTGCGCGAGCTTGAGCAGGTCGTTCACGATCACGCGGCTCGCGGCGCGGTCGTCGCTGAGCAGCACGTCAGCGGCACGCGAATGGAGCTTCTCGATCGTCGCCAGCCGCGCCAATCCAAAGGCCTCGCGGCCGATGACGACGAACAGCGCGACCGTCGCGACCACGGCCAATGCGAGGCCGACGAAGCCGAGCCCTTGGTTGCGCGCAAACAGGTCCTCGATCAGGTTGATGACGCCGAGGCCTGCGCCGAGCAGCATCAATCCGCCGGCCGCCGCCCAGAACAGCGTGCCCCAGCGGAAGCCGCGGCGCGCCGGTACACGCGGCGCATCGACCGGCACCAGCGCCGGATCGGGCTCCGGCGTGATCTGGATGGTGCCGCGGGCAGGCCGGCCCTTCTCGTCGGCGTCGATCACGATCACGGAGGGGTCGTCGAGCTTGAAGGTCGCCGGCCGCCGGTGGGACGTTTTCTCGCTCATTGCAGTCGGTCTCCGATCAGGAACTGGAGCGCGCGGTCGAGACGGATATGGGGCAGGGCGGGTTCCTCGTCACCCTCCCGCACCAGCTTCGGCGGCCGAAATCGCAGGAAGCGGTAATCGGCCTTGTCGGCGGTCGCGCTGGACAGGCCGCGGAAGGTGCCCCTGAACAGTTCCTCGGGATCGGCCGGCAGGTCGCCCGGAAACGTCGCCACTTCAGTCTCGCCGTCGAAGGTCTCGCCATCGGCGGTTTCGCCCGGCGCCGGCGTGCCGAGGATCGACGGCAGCTTTTCCCGGCCGCGCGCCACCTGCGCTTCGCGGGTCGCGCGCACCGCGGCGAGCGCCACCACGTCGATCGCGGCCCCGGCAAATTCGGCGCGGTCGGCGGCCTTCGCCACCGTCCGCCGCAGGATCGCTTCCAGCCGGTCATGGCTCTGGTGATGCAGATGATCGGCCTTGGTCGCTGCAAACAGGATACGGTCGATCCGCGGCCGGAACAGCGCACTCAGGATCGTGCTGCGGCCGATGCGGAAGCAATCCAGGATGCCGGCAAGCGCGGCTTCGAGATCGTGCAGCGCCTCGGGCCCGGCATTGAAGGCGGCGAGCGCATCGACCAGCACGATCTGGCGATCGAGGCGCGCAAAATGATCGCGGAAGAATGGGCGGACCACGACGTCCTTGTAGGCCTCATAGCGCCGCCGCATCATCGCCCATAGCGAGCCGTCGGGCGCGGTGCCGCCTGTGGGAACTTCGAGCGGCGCAAAGGTCAGCGCCGGTGAGCCGGCGAGGCCGCCCGGCATCAGGAAGCGGCCGGGCGGCAACAAGCTCATGGCAAAGCGTTCGTCGCGGCAGGCGCGCAAATAGTCGGTGAAGAGTTTCGCTGCCTTAAGCGCCGCCTGCTCGTCCTCGCGGCCTTCGGCATCGAGCGTCTTCAGATGCTGATGCCAGGGCGCGGCGAGTTCGGCGCGCAGCGGCTCGCGTGACAACGCGAGGCTCTCAGTCGACCATTGCTCGAAACTCTTGCTGAGCAGCGGCAGGTCGAGCAGCCACTCGCCGGGATAGTCGACGATATCGAGGGTGAGCGTGCGGTCCGCGCCATTTTGCCGCTGGTAGTCGATGACGAGGCGAAGCTCGCTGATATCAGTGGTCGAGTTCGGCCAGCGCCGTTCCTCGACGAGGGTGCGGACATGGTTCTCGTAGTCGAAGCGCGGCACCGCATCGTCGGGCTGCGGCTCCAGACGGGCGCGTGCGATCCGGCCCGAGGCATAGGCCTCGAAGACGGGAAAGCGGCCGCCGCGGGTTAATCCATGGATCAGCGCCGTGATGAACACCGTCTTGCCGGCGCGCGACAGTCCGGTGACGCCGAGCCGAACGGTCGGGTTGAAGAAGCTGTCGCCATAATCCCAGAGCGCCCGCGCCGACAGACGCGCTTCCTCGACGATATCGGTGAGATTGAGGGCCATGCAGGCGAGGAGCAACCCGGGCGGGAGGAGGGCAATGGGCGAACAATTATCCGCAAAATGGCAATTGATGGGCCAAAATCAAGCACTTCGTCAGGCAGGTCAGGGCGGCGCCGTTCATCGCCGGTTCAAAAAACAGCCACGACGATGGGATAGTAGATCGGCTAACCTCCCAACGCCGATGTCCCCTCGCTTCTACCGATGCGCGCCAACTGGTCATGACGATATTCCGACTGAAGCAACTCGCCTCCAATTCGTTCCATGCGGCCGGTGCCGTGATCTGGAACTACGATCGCGCCGAACTGATCGCCGACGGCATCGTCCATGTCGTCGGCATCTGTTTCGGCTTGATCGCCGCCACCGTGCTGATCGTGCTGACCGCCATCTACGCGACGCCGGGCGATGTCGCGGTGGTCTCGGTCTATGTCGCGGGCCTCTTGGCCATGCTGGTGCTGTCGGCGACCTATAATCTCTGGCCGGTGTCGCGCGCCAAATGGGTGTTGCGTCGGTTCGACCATTCGGCGATCTATGTCCTGATCGCCGCGACCTATACGCCCTTCATCATGGAATTGAGGGAGAGCTATTTTGCGCTAGCGCTCCTGATCGGCGTCTGGTGCGTCGCGATCGTCGGCATCGTGCTGAAACTGACGCTGCCGGGCCGCTTCGACCGCCTGTCGGTCGGGCTCTATCTTGCCATGGGCTGGAGCGGGGCGATGCTCTATGATGCGGTGGTGAAGGTGCTGCCGGCGATGGCGCTGTGGTTCGTGGTCGCGGGCGGCGTCTTGTACAGTCTCGGTGTGGTATTCCACGCGTGGCAGCGGCTGCGCTTCCAGAACGCGATCTGGCACTGTTTTGTCTTGCTTGGCGCGGCCTGCCATTATACGGCGATCCTCGACCTCGTGCTCGCGAGCTGAGGCGCTGACAAACACACATCGGGAGGGGGCCATGCAGGTGGCAGAAAAAGTCGTGGTCGTCACCGGCGGCGGCAATGGCATCGGCAAGGCGCTGTGCGAGGCGTTCCATCGCGCGGGTGCCGCGAAGGTGGTGGTGGTTGATCTCGACCATGCGGCCGCTGAGAAGGTCGCGGCCTCAGTGGGCGGCGCGGCGTTCAAATGCGATGTCGGGCAGGAGAAGAATGTCCTGCATGTGATCGAGGCGACCGAGCGAATGTTCGGCCCGATCGCGCTGTTCTGCTCCAATGCCGGCATCGGCGGCGGCTTCGATCCGCTCTCCGTGAATGCGGGCGGCACCTCGGACGAGCCCTGGGCACGGAGCTGGGCGATTCATGTGATGGCCCATGTCTATGCCGCGCGGCATCTGATCCCGCGCATGAAGACGCGCGGCGGCGGCTATTTCCTCAACACGATTTCCGCGGCCGGTCTGTTGTCGCAGGTCGGCAGCCCAGCTTATTCCACCACCAAGCATGCGGCGGTCGGCTTCGCCGAAAACCTCGCGATCTCCCATCGCGCCGACGGCATCAAGGTCTCGATTCTCTGCCCGCAGGGCGTCGACACCAACATGCTGCGCTCGATCCCGAAGGGCCCGCAATCCGGCGACGGCGACCTCACGGCAGAACAGGTTGCGCAGGACGCGTTGCGCGGCATCGAGCAGGAAACCTTCCTGATCCTGCCGCACGCGCAGGTGCTCGGCTACATGCGCAAGAAGACCGAGAACTACGACCGCTGGATCGGCGGCATGGCCAAGATCCAGGCCAAGATGCGCGAAGAGCACGGGAAGTAGCTAGACTCGCACCCGCGGCCCATCCTTCGAGACGCGCGCAAGCGCGCTCCTCAGGATGAGGTCTCATGCGCGGCGCGGCTCGGTGCTGCCCCTCATGGTGAGGAGCGCGCCAGCGCGTCTCGAACCATGAGGCCCCAACATCCGAGGCCATCCTTCGAGACGCCGCTTTCGCGGCTCCTCAGGATGAGGTGCTTCGTTTGCGCGGCGTTACAGATGTAGCCACGCCCGGCTTGACCCGGGCATCCACGCGGGAGTTGAGTAGAGCGAAAACGGAAATCTGCGAGGACGTCATGGATTTCGTCACGGTGCGGAACGGATCGATCAACCTCAATGTGGCCGTCGCCGGCCGCGGCCCCCTGATCGTCTGCGTTCACGGGTTTCCCGAGCTCTGGTACTCATGGCGTCACCAGATCGGTTATTTCTCCGAGCGGGGCTACAAGGTGGCGGCGCTTGACGTGCGCGGCTACGGGCAGAGCTCCAAGCCGCAGGAGATTGCCGCCTACAGCATTCGCAATCTGGCCTCAGATATCGCCGCCGTGATCGATCAATTGGGTGACGGCAAGGCGATCCTGTTCGGCCACGATTGGGGCGCGCCGATGGTTTGGAATACCGCGCTGCTCTACCCGAACAAGGTGACGGCGGTCGCCGGGTTGAGCGTCCCGTATATCCCCAGACGACCTGCGCCGCTTCTCGACATGTTCAAGGCCGTCTACAAGGACCGCTTCTTCTATCAGCTCTATTTCCAGGACGAAGGCGTGGCTGAGAAAGAGCTCGAGGCCGACATCCCTGTCGCCCTGCGAAAACTCTATTTCGCCATCTCAGGTAACGCCCCGCTCAACAAGTGGCTCGACCATAAGCCGGTGGATGCGAAACTGCTCGACGGGATGAGCGATCCGCAGCCGTTTCCGGATTGGATGAGCGAGAAGGACTTGCAGGTCTATGTCGACGCATTTCGCGCCGGCGGCTTGCGCGGGCCGCTCAACCGCTACCGCGCGCAGGGCATCGATTTTCAGGACCTGGCGGAGTTCGCCGAAAAGCCCGTGACGCAGCCATCGTATTTTGTGGCCGGCGAGCGCGACGCGGTTCGCGCGTTCATCCCCGGCATGGATCTCTATGCGAACCCCGGGATTGGCTGCACCGACTTTCGCGGATCGGTCATCCTCCCAGGCATCGGCCACTGGGTGCAGCAGGAAGCGCCGGCCGAAACCAACGCAGCATTGGAGCGGTTCCTCGACGGGCCTTAAGGGTACGGAGAGTAAGTGAGGTCCATGGGACCCCGCGTGGGCGGAGATTTTCGGTTAAGGGCCAATATCCGTGCCCTCTATCGTCGCGCCTTCGTCTGCGTGGGCTTCTTCTTCACCCTCCGAGTGAGCTTTTCTTCTTCAATACCTTTACGAGCCGCGCGCGCCCTGAGCTTCGCCTCTTGTAGAGGCGGCGTGCCGCTTGGCGAGACGACGCCGTCGTCGACCTTATGCTTGTGACGGCCGCGCTCGGCGTGGGACAGCCGCCAGCGAACCAAATCGTCTGCACCGGGGCCTTCTTTGATTGCGAGATCCAGGGCGCTTAGCTGCTCGCCAGTGTTCTTGTCGATGAAACTCCACCCGACGTCGGCCCCGGTTTTTCGATTCACAAACTTCAGCGGCGGCGCTGAAGCGCCAGAGACGTCGCAGCGATCCCCGATCTGCGCGAGCACCGGCATCACGGAAGCGATTTGCCAGCCCTTTTGGGTCAACAGGTATTCAAATCGTTCTGGATTTACCTGATAGCGCCGCCGCTCGATCAGGCCATTGGCCTCCAGGTGTTTCAGCCGGTCGCTCAGCGTCGCATTGGTCACGCCAGACGAATGGCGAAAGTCCTCGTATCGGTTAAGACCGAACACGAGGTCGCGCAGGATCAGCAGACCCCAACGATCGCCGATCACCGCCATCACGCCGGCGATCGAGCATACCATTCCGTCGAAACCCTTCGAGCGCATTCGCCATTTCCACGAGTGCGCGAGGAGAATCGTCGCGCAGCTCTCATCATAAGAGCCAACTTAGGTCGGCAATACGGCAAATTCAACGAAGCGTGAGACGAGCTAAACTTTCTTGCTTGTCGCAGTCACTCTCATTATAAGAGTTAGTGTCTAGTGATGAGTGCTGCCGTTTCGAATGACCGCGAAACCGCGCGATCACCGGGAGCGGCTCCTGTTGGCCGGGCGCGACGCCGCTGCCAATCGGCTCAAAAGGACAGGTCATCCGCGAGCATCCGGACGATCCGTTCATGCAAACCCGTGGAGACAACTATGCCCTCGCACACCACCTCCAAGATCTTCGTCATCGGCGGCACGGGCGCTCAAGGCTTGCCCGTCATCGGCGCCCTGGTCGCTGACAAGAAATATTCCGTCCGAGCCCTTAGCCGCGACCCTGCCTCCCGACGGGCAAATGCCCTTCTCGCGCTCGGCAACGTGTCCATCCTCGAGGGAACGTTCGCGGACGAGGCCATATTGCGGGAAGGATTCCGCGGTTGCGACGGGGCCTACGTCAATATCGATGGGTTCAACACCGGCGAGAAGGCCGAGACCTATTGGGCAATCCGCAGCTACGAGATAGCTGTGGAAGAAGGGATCAAGTTCTTCGTGTATGGGAATCTCGACTACGCGCTCAAGAAGTCTGGTTATGATTCCAAATTCCGCACGGGTCACTATGACGGCAAGGGCCGCATGGGCGAATGGATTTTGTTTCAAAACCAAGTGAACAAGGACAGGATGGGCGCGGCGGTGTTCACCACTGGTCCCTACATGGAGATGGCGATCTCGGCGATGACGCCCATGACTCCTTCTGTGGAGGATGGTGTCGTGACGTGGCGAGTTCCGCTTGGCAACGGAGCCGTGCCGCACGTTGCTCTTGATGATTGTGGCTATTATGCCCGCTGGCTTTTTGACAACCCGGAGCGTGCGAATGGCATGAATCTCGAAGTCGCCATCGAGCATGTCGAGTATCAGGAACTTGCTGCGGCGTTCGAGAAGGTGACGGGGCATCCGGCTCAATACATAGACACGGACTTGGACGCGTACTGGGATGGCCCGCTCAAGGCGGCTGCCGACCTGCCTGCCGGATACAACGCAGATCCCAATGACAAAAGCACGATGAGTTTCCGGGATAACTTCACCGGGTTCTGGAATGTCTGGAAATACGGAGTCGTTCAGAGGGATTACGGGTTGTTGGATGAAATTCACCCCGATCGGATCAGGAGTGTCGAACAGTGGCTTCGGCGGGAAGATCAGTTGGGAAGGGAACTTGGGAAGGGGAGCCTTTGGGAAAGAGTGCAACCGGAAAACCTGTACAAGTCACCGCCGCTTCTGAAGCTGACTGAGGATAAGAGGAAGGGGATGCTGTAGGGTGAACGGATGAAACAGGACGATCTTACACCGACTGATTTCTACACGGCTTGCGTATGTCTCGGCCTGAACAGGGCCGCCCGCGCCACATCGCGGAGATACGACGCGATGTTCAAGCCCATCGGCATCACGTCCGGACAGTTCACGATCCTGTCCGCGTTGAAGCGCAACGAGCCGGTGCCGATCAGCGACATGGCCGATCTGCTCGGTATGGATCGCACGACGCTCACTCGCAACTTGAAGCCCCTCGAAACCATGAAACTCGTTGCGATCCAGCCAGACGCACGAGATCGTCGTATCCGTAGTCTGATGCTGACGGCGAAAGGCCGGGTGCTCCTGAAAGAGGCGGTGCCTCTCTGGCGAAAGGCCCAGAAGGAAAGCAACCGCCGCATAGGCCCCAATCGTTGGAACGAGCTCAGACCGGCTCTGGACCTATTATCAGCCTGAGGAGCGCGAAAAGCGTCATACCTTGGTTAAATGCGTGTAACTACACTGAAACGGAGATAGGTCGTGGATCGAGAACTTGAGCTCCGCAAACGCCGCGGGACGCGCGTCTTGCTGGTGGTGCTGGCCATCTGGGGATTGGCGGTTGCCTTTGCCTCCGAGGCAGGCTTCTTTCGTGCCATTCCCACGCTGTTTCTGGGCGCCATCATCGCCTTGGGGATTGTGGTGCCTGTTATTGTCTACGCAATGTCCGATGGCTTCCGTGCATACATCGAAGCCATCGGTCTACGGTCGATAACGGCATTTCATATCTGGCGCATCGCCGCCGCGCTGGTTTTTTTCTGGTATGGGGCGCGCAACCTTCTCCCGGAAACCTTTGTTCGAAACGCGGGGTGGGGCGACCTCATCACGGGGTTTTTGGCCCTCGGCGTTTTACTGCTGCCCGAGAGTCGCAACCGGTACTTAGCCGTCCACATCTTCGGCTTCGCTGATCTTGTCGTGGCGATTGGTACGGGGCTGATCCTCTTCCTCGTCAACGACCCCCACATGTCTGGCATCCAAACGCTGCCGATGGCGCTGATCCCGCTCTACGGCGTCGGCATTTCGGGTGCGAGCCACATCATGGCATTTGACCTGCTGCGTCGTGGCTCAGGGAGCGACGTGAAGCGCGCCGCCGTCCAGACATGACAGAGACAACATACTGACCGCGCGAAAACACCGCGAGCCGACACCAAAATACTCCGCTCGAAAATGTGCTCCGCAATCCACGAGTCGTGAAGGGAAAAGAGATGACCAACTCAAATGTGAAGGCTCTGGCAACGCAGGACCCCACTGCCAAGACGAGCTTCCTTAGACGGCTATGGCAAGGCATTCTGCGGTTTGATGAAGCACTGAACTTTGACCCATGCAGCGACGTTGCGCGTCGGGTAACGGACATGGAAAGGCAAATCGAAGCTTCGAAGATCCCGAACAGAACATCTTCGCCGCTGCAATAGCGCGCGTGATGCACACGATACGACACAAGGCAGTCCAAGCATCGCCAACAACAGGGAATTCATCATGAGGTCTCAACGTGCTCGCTCAGCAGCCAGCCTGCTGCTCGGTCTCCTGCTTTCTGGAACGATGCTTTCAGGTTTGGGATTTGCAGGTGTGGGATTTGCTCAATCGAGTTCGCGATCTGCCGCGGCCGCCGGCGAGCCGGCTTCACCTTGGGACCAGCGTGTGAATCCCGCCGCCGTGCAAGCTGACGCCTGGTTTGATAACTATCGGTTCCGTGACGGCGAGACGCTGGCGCGGCTCAAAATCCATTATTCGACACTGGGCACACCGCACCGCAACGCCAAGGGCGAGATCGACAATGCGGTCCTTGTCCTGCATTGGACCGGGGCGGACAGCCGCGCGCTGCTGAGTCCGACCTACACGAAGGCACTCTTCGATCCTGGTCGCCCGCTCGACGCGCAACGTTACTATCTGATCTTTCCGGACAGTGTCGGTCACGGCCAGTCCAGCAAGCCGAGCGACGGCTTGAAAACGAAATTCCCGAACTACGATTATGGCGACATTGTCGACCTCCAGCATAAGGTGGTGACGGAAACACTGGGCATCAAACATCTTCACGCCATTCTCGGCATGTCCATGGGCGGAATGAATGCTTGGCAATGGGCCGAGGCCTATCCCGACATGATGGACGGCGTGATGCCGGTGGTCTCGCTGCCGATCTCAGTTTCGGGCCGCAACCTCCTCTGGAGGCGCATGGTGATCGACGCGATCCGTGCCGATCCAGAATGGAGGAACGGGGACTATGCGGAGACCCCGCGCGGTTGGATCATGGGGTACAACATTCTGCGATTGATGATCGACAGCGCTTCCGCTCTTCAGCACGAAGTGCCTGACGGCCCCGCGGTCGATAAATTCCTGAGCACCAACCGTCTCACAGCGGAGCATGTCGATGCAAACGATATTCTTTACTCGCTCAAATCATCATTCAGCTACGATCCGGAGCCTGAGCTTTCCAAAATCAAGACGAAACTCTTCGCACTCAATTTTTCCGACGACGAGTTCAATCCTGACGAACTGCGAGTTCTCGAAAAATTGGTCCCGAAGCTCGAACGAGGCCGTTACGCAGTTCAAGCAGGAACCCCCTTATCACCCGGCCATTTCACCATGACGCGGCCCGACCTTTGGGCCCAGCATGTCGCCGAGTTCATGCAGTGGCTTGGCGATACGCCGTCTCGGGCGAGCAACTAGAGCAATTTGCGGCCAAACGTCCTCGCACGTCCGATCAGCGCACAAAACACGATACCGGCAGCCAGACTGGTGTGACCGCTGAACATCACGAGGCCGAGGCTCCAGCCCTGCCGAGCGACGAGAATGCCGAGCGCAAAAACCAGGGCGCATGCGCTGACCATGCGATGGACATATGTCGTGCTTGGCCGCAGGAGCCTGCCGAAGATATCGCGCTGCTGGCGATTCGTGGCGAACGCCAGCGCGGTGAACCCTGTGAGGCACAGCGCAAAGGAAAGGAGATGACTCATCCTGCCGCCCCGCCGGACGCAACGGCGGTCGGAGCCTCGCGGCTTGTCTTGCGCCTGAACTGAGATCTGGTCTCCTGCCGAGCCGTGCGTATCGCCAGGACCGCATGGAGCGCAGCGAGGGCCCAGCACATGATATCCACACCGGCGAAGACCCAGTCGCCTTCGGCCAGGCTGTGCCACAGCGGACGCTGCGTCGTCACGGCGTTGAGGACCGGCAAGAGAAACAGCAGTGTCGATGCCGCCCATAATTGCTCGACCCAGGCTGACTTGGCGGGACGCACCAAGGCATGCAGCAGTGTCAGGGCCCAGACGATGAAGAACAGGTCAATCTCCCAGTTGGCGCGGCCTTCCAACGGGTGTGGCAGCAGGCGATTGGCCCACAAGAATGCAGTCATTGCGATCGACAAGCCGGCGATGCTCGCGATGTTCAGCCGCTCCACAAGGCGGAAGCCAAAATGGGGGCGACTCGGATCTGGCAGCTTCTCTCGCCGCTTCACGGTCCACATCACGAGGCCAGTACCGACCATGGCCGTGCCCATGAAGCTCACAAGAAAATACAGCCATCGCGTGACGGTGTCGCTGAAGCGTCCCAAGTGGAGCGCATAAAGGACGCCTCGGGTTTCGGCCGCAGCCCCCACATGCTCGCGGACCGCCAGCAGTTTGCCGGTGGTGCCTTCGAACTCCATATATTGCGGACTCATGGAAACGCGGCCCGCTTCTCCTCGCGTCACAGCCACACGTGCCGCCGCATCTCCGGGATGAACCGCATTGACGCGCCCCACATTATCTCGACCCCAGCGTTCTTGTGCCTGCCGCACCATGTCCTCGACCGATGCCAGTGGCACTGTCTGCCCGCTGGGTTTGCCCGGCTGGATGAAGGCACTGAGTTCGGCGTTAAGTTGCTGCTGCTCCGCCGGGCTCTTGAACGCCACGCGCTCGCCCCAGGGCATGTACAGCGCCATCAAGGTCACCAATCCAGTGTAAGTGATCATGAAATGGAACGGCAGCCCGAACACTGAAAAGGCGTTGTGAGCGTCCAGCCAGGAGCGCTGCCTTTTGCCCCAGCGGAAGGTGAAGAAATCGACGAAAATCTTCTTATGGGTGATGACGCCACTCACAATGGCCACGAGCATGAACATTGCGGCCGCACCCGCAAGCCACCTGCCCCACACCACAGGCATGTAGTGGAATTGGAAGTGGAAACGGTAGAAGAACTCACCGCCCAGCGTGCCGCGTGAGGTGACTCTTTGGCCGGTCGCGGGATCGAAGTTGGCCTCGCCGAAGCCGCGCTCGCCCGGATTGCGTGTGGATGTGCGCCAGAAGGCATAGACACTGTTATTACGCGCGTCGGGCAGGCGCATGCTCCACTGCGAGGTCCCGGCCGCGATGTTGCCTAGTTCGTCTGCGATTCGCTGCGCCACCACGGCTTGATCGGGGACTTGGACCAGACGCGGCAGCTCCGGTCGCATCCATTGCGACAGCTCGTCCTTGAAATAGGACACCGTCCCAGTGAGGAACATGGCATAGAGAATCCAGCCGAGGAGAAGGCCAGCCCACGTATGCAGGCTGGACATGCTTTGCCGGATGCCGCGGCCAGCAACTCGCACATCGTTGTCCGTCTTCACGCGTCGGCCCTTCGTCAGGAAGCAGACCATGCCGCCAGCGACAGCGGCACGGCCACGACGATCAGGCCGGCCCAGGCCTCCAGCGCGCTTCGCACGGCAAAAACCCAGATCACGGCACCAGCGTAGATGGCAAAGCTCGCCAGCATGCCGGTGAGCACGGCCTGCGGCTTGCTCATGGGCAAAGCGAGCACGGCGACGCTGCTGAGCGCGGCCAGTGCATAGCCGCCGAACAGAGCGGCGACGATGCGCGAGATGAGCGGGCCCGTGGAGCGAGCCCGATGTATCAGGGCGTTCATTTGCCCGGAGTAGCCGGCGGGCCCGCAGGAATTGGTGTCAAGCCGTTGGCATTCACATAAGTCACGGTGGTGGCATAGCTCACGGCATCATACTTCTCAGCGCCCTTCGTCCCCGTGCGCTCGCCTGCGCTGCGGTCGTTGAAGCTGACTTCAGCGGCGTAAGTGCCTTTCCAAGGCATATCGAACTTCACGAGGCCCTGCTCGTCGGTGTGACCTTCCTTGGACCAGCCAGATTCCGTTACCAGCGTTACCTTGGTCTTGGCCTTAGGCTGATTTTTGAAGAAGAGCTTGAATTGGCCTTCCTGACCGGTAGGCACGAGGTCCAGTACGAGCTTGGGCTGCTGCGCGGCAAAGCTGGTGATGAAGCGTGCGGCAGGATAGAACCAGTTCGTGACCTCTTTGTCTTGTTGCTTCCAAATATAGAGCGGGTAGCTCGCATCTTCCGCGACAATGCCGTCGCCGGAAGCCGCGGAAAATGGCAGCGTGAAGCCGTTTGCGGTCTTTGTGGCGTCGGACTTCTGCTCGCCCTTGGTGGAGATGAGCGTACCGGTCACCTTGGCGAACTTGTCGAGCAACCCCGGTGATACTTCACGAAGGTTCTCGCCGAACTCGCCAAAGCGAACGACGGCATTCCGCCCCTCGGGTTGTTCAATCCAGATCTGGTGCGCCTGAACGGGCGTTATCACGCCAAGCAGGGCAACTACGGCGATGAAGGGCTTTGTCATGACAAACACCTTAGAAATCGAATGCAGCAGATACGATGTAGGTTCGAGGTGACCCCACCGTCACGAATGTACCGGTCGTGAGCCAGTAGTTCTCGCCGGTCACGTTTTCGATGTTGGCGCGGATCGTGACAGGCTTGCCGGTGAGCGCCGTCGTCGTATAGCGCGCGCCGATGTCGACACGGGTCCAGTCGGGATATTTCAAGAGATTCGCAGCCGTGAGATAGGAGCCCGACGTATAGATCACCCGTCCGTTGAGCGAGAGGCCCTGCACCCAGGGCGTGTCCCAGTCGAGACTGGCGGAGAAGGTCTTATCCGGCACGCCAGCGGCGTCGTTGCCGCGTTGCGTCGGATCGGACGGATTCGTCAGCTCGGGGCGCAGGAAGGTCGCGCTGACTAGGCCGCGCAGGCCGGGTAGCAACAGGCCGTAGGCATTCAGTTCGACGCCGCGATTGCGTTGCTCGCCGTCATAGCTCAGTGCGCCGGCGGGCGTCATGATCTGGCTTGGACGCGCGATCTGGAACACGGCCACAGTGGTCGTGATCGTGCCCCAATCAACCTTGACGCCAGCTTCCTGCTGCTTCGACTTGTAAGGGGCGAGTACGGTGCCAACATTGGTGTAACCGGCGCCGACGACGGTGCCCTGGCTCAGACCTTCAGCATAGTTCGCATAGAGCGACACGTTGTGCCAGGGCTTGAAGACCACGCCGGCAAGCGGTGTCGTGGCTTCGGCGTCGTAACCGGTACCCTTAACACCAGTGACATTGTTGTAGGGATCCTGCTTCACGTTCTGCTGACGAACACCCAAAGTCACCAGGAACATATCATTCAGGAATGACATGGTGTCGGCGATCGCAACGCTCGTGAGCGTGGTATCGCTACTCCGCCCTTGCGCCGGACGCGCTGCCATGATCACAGGAAGGGGCGATGGATTGTAGATATTTGACGAGACATATCCAGAACCAGACGTCAGAGAGGTCACATACCCATAGCCGAGTTCCTGATTGTAGCCGGTATAGGCGACATTGACCGAATGACCGATGAATCCGTGTCGAACTTCGCCCGCAGCCCTACATTGCCGCTAACGGTCTTGGTGTACGCGTCATAATAGGCATTGAAGACGTTGAAATTGCCGAGAGCATTCGCACCGTTGGAGCC
The DNA here is from genome assembly GCF_043638955.1 of Bradyrhizobium sp. 31Argb. NCBI lineage: Bacteria > Pseudomonadati > Pseudomonadota > Alphaproteobacteria > Hyphomicrobiales > Nitrobacteraceae > Bradyrhizobium > Bradyrhizobium sp. 31Argb. The sequence goes on from NZ_JBEGDB010000183.1 coordinate 14,615, forward strand.
GCCGGCGCGGGAATCCGCCAAATTCTGCTCGCTGTTACCCTCGCGATAGCCGAGGCCCGCATAGGCCGTCAGCCATTCGGTTACATCGTATTCGAGGCCCGAGGCGATGGTGTTGTCCCGCTGCTTGAGCATCGTGCCTGGATACCAGTTGCCGCGCGCGTCGGGCGGCGCAGGAATGAAGGGCACCGTGCCCTGAATGGTCGTCTGCGGACGGAAGTTCCTGGTGTCGTCGTTCTGGGAGATCGCATCCAGCGTCCAGCGCAGGCGCTCGCCGCGATAGTCGATCGCCAATGCACCGGTGCCGGTACGCCAGTTGCCGCCGTCGATCGAGGCTTCGCCATTGCGCGCGACGCCGTTGAAGCGAACACCCCATTCCTTGTTGTCACCGTAGCGGCTGCTGGCCTCCAGACGGAGACCGTAGTTGGCTGCGCTCATGAAGAATGGCGTCAAACGCGCAAAAGACTCCTCGGTCGCGCGCTTGCTGACGATGTTGATGCCGCCGCCGACGCTGCCGCCGGGGGCCATGCCGTTGATGAGCGCACCGGGCCCCTTGAGTAGCTCGATTCGCTCGATGATCTCGGCAGGCACGTGGAAAGCAGACACCAAGCCGTAGAGACCGTTGAACCCGACGTCACTGGAGTTCACTTGAAAACCGCGGATCTGGAACGTGTCGTCGAATCCGTTACTGCCCGTGGTAAGCCGGACCGAAGAGTCGTTGATCAGCGTATCCGCCGCCGTCCGCGCCTGCTGATTCTCGATCAGTTGAGAGGTATAATTGACCGTGCTGAACGGTACATTCATGACGTTCGTGCTTCCGAGCAGGCCGAGCGTTCCACCCTGCGCCAACTGGCCGCCAGCATAGGCTGGCGCCGGAGCTCCGATCGTGCGGGTCGATCCCATCGTGCTGACCGGCGCTGCCGGCGCAGGAGGCTGTTCGGTCCGCTGCCGGGATGCGACGCGGGCAGAGTGCTGAGCCGAGCCGCGAGTCCGAACGGTGCGCGTCACTCGCGCTCTTTGAGGCTGATCGATGGACACCGGAGGCAACACGTGCGGCTGCGCGCTCTGCGCCCTGCTCTGAGAAGAGCTCACGCCGCTCAGGCATAACGTAACAACGCCCGTCGCCACGCCAACATACAAGCGGTTCTTATAATTCTCGAAGTTGCTCAACAAAGGCCCCCAATTCACTTAGTCGATGTCCGACTAGGAAATCGGAGGTGCGAAGGCAACGAACGCGATTTAGAATCTATTGATGCATGCGCGTAAGAGTTTGTGAGTCCAATCTCTGACCACTCTGGTAAGCCAAGACTGAAATCTTTCTAATCAGCGGACACTGACAACTCATCGTCCAGCATTGCGACGCTTTGACGCTGTGAGGAGTGGAGGTTGTGCTAGGCCGTGTGGACTCTTGGGATTCTCAAATCAGATTGAACGTGATTCAAGGCTTTCTTTTAGGAGGAAGCCTTG
>NZ_JBEGDB010000184.1:0-15973 GCF_043638955.1 Bradyrhizobium sp. 31Argb
CGCTTCGCTAATCCTTCGCCGTCATCAGGCTGGATAGAGGACTTCCACCTCCAAGCTGTCGTTCATACTCGGCACACAGCCAACGGGTCCCGCCTCTGGCGGGCCCGATGACAGGCTCCGCGACGAAGCAATCCATGCCTCCACGCGTGGCGCTATGGATTGCTTCGCGGAGCCTGTCATCGGGCGGCGCTACGCGCCGACCCGGTGGCTCGCAATGACGACGTGGATGCTGGGTGCGACAAACTAACCCGACGGGCAAATCAGCAAAAACCTGTCGAGTCCGCGCGGAAAAAAATATTTCTGTTTTTCCGAAATGCAAATCAGTCTAATAGTTCGCGCGTCTCACCCGATTGAGGGGCGCTTCGCGATCGTCACGAGTGTTGCGGTGGGATGCGGTGGACGCGGATTGCGCAACGGACGAGTGCGCATGAGGCGGACGGCGAAGTCGTGTGGTCCTGACGCCCCGACGCTGGCGTCAAGTCCGTGAGAAGCCAACGCCTCTCACGGGCGACGGTGGCAAGAAGCCCGGCCTCACCGGGGAGAGCACGATATAAGCCGTAAAACCATTGCGCAGGGAATGCCGGAGTGCCTCCGCTGAACCTGTATGCTCGTGTGCACTTCTTTGTGCACTTATGCACACGAGACCGCGGGTGCAGCGCGCACCCGGCGTTCCCTGCGCCCTCTCGGTTCTGGGGCGAATGATTTTGCAAAACTCGGGTGAAACGCGCCGCGAGAATGTGGAGCTGCATCTGAAATGCGTATGGTGAACTTGCGCAAAACATTTTCTGGACTCGGAATAATTCGCAACAACCTGCTTCTGCGAGTGAGTGGCGATTGCGACTGCGATCGGCGCTTGATGTTAGCGGGTGGGCTGCTACACCGCGGCACATGAGCGCTCACAACGTCAAATCCTCGGTCGCGGCGATCTCGGTCTTTGCCAGCGGTGGCATGGCCGCGGCGAAATTCGTCGTCGGGATCGCGATCGGCTCGCTGGCGCTGATCTCGGAGGCCCTGCACTCCTCGGTCGACCTGATCGCGACCATCATCACCTGGGCGGTGGTGCGCGTGTCCGACCTGCCCGCGGACGAAGAGCACCACTATGGCCACGGCAAGCTCGAAAGCGTCTCCGCGCTCGGCGTCATCGCCCTGCTCTACGTGCTCGCGGGCGGCATCCTGGTCGAGGCCTATAGCCGGCTGAGCGAAGGTGCGCCGCCGCCGTCGATCTCCGCGATCCCCTTCGTGGTCCTCATCATCGACATCGTCGTCAACCTCTGGCGGGCGCGGGCGCTGCATCGTGCGGCGCGCGAAACCAAGAGCCAGGCGCTCGCGGCTGACGCGTTGCATTTCGCCTCCGACGTGATGGGCTCCTTTGCCGTTATCATCGGCCTCATTCTCGCCGGGCTCGGCTTCTGGTGGGGCGACGCCGCCGCGGCCATCGCCGTCGCCGTCATGATCGCCCTGCTCGGCCTGCGGATGGCGCGCTCGACCGTGGAGACGCTGACCGACCGGGCTCCGGAAGGCGTGCTTGAGAAGGCGACCGCGGCGATCCGGAACGTGCCCGGTGTCGTCGAGGTCGAGCGGCTGCGCGTGCGCATGGTCGGCCCGACCTATTTCATCGACGCCATCGCCACCGCGCACCATTCCGATCGACCGCGTCGAAGAGATCAAGCGCAGGGCGCAGGCCGCGGTCGCCGGCGTGCTTGGCGATGCCGACCTCACCTTCACCGCGGTGCCGGTCGCACGCGACAATGAGAGCGTGCGCGAGCGCATCATGGTGATCGCGCGCAATTCCGGTCTTGCCATCCATCACGTCACCGTGCACGCGCTCGGTGAGAAGCTGATCGTCAGCATCGACCTCGAAGTCGATGGCGAGATGGAGCTCACCACGGCCCATGCCATCGCCCACGACCTCGAACGCGCGATCCGCGAGGACTTCGGCGAGGACGTCGAGGTCGACACCCATATCGAGCCGCTCGAGCCGGAATTGCCGTGGGGCAGCGACGCCGCACCCGATCGCGTCGAGACCATCAGGGAGGCGCTGACGCGCCTTGCCGCTGATGGCCCGATCCATGACATCCACAATGTGCGTGTCCGCGACTCCGACGCCGGCGAGATCGTCAACTTCCACTGCCGGGCCGCACCGTCGATGAGCGTCATCAAGGTGCATGAGGGAGTCGACGCGATCGAGCGCGCGCTGCGCCGCGCCTTCCCCACCATCAAGCGCGTGATCAGCCACGCCGAGCCGCCGCATTTGTAGGAACACGTCAACGTTCTCGTTTCGGACTCTGTTTGAGAGCCGCGATTCTGTCTTGGACAAGAATTATTTCGCATTAACGAATCGTTGACTCTCGACACGCCGGGAAAACTGGATTCAAATCACATTGATTCGGGAGCGACGTGGGGTTGGCTTCCGACGGTGTGCAAATCAGATTGCGGTGGGGGTCTAGGGCATGGCGCGTGCGCATGCGGCGAACGCGTGCGTTCAATCCGATTCGATCAAGGGATTGGCGCAATCGATCGCGAAACCTGACTACCACAGGCTCTTGACCGCTGAGCCTGCGTTGCGCCGGGCCGTGCCCACGCTCATCATCGCCTTCCTGATCACGATCTGCCTCGGCGCGTTCGTCCAGGTGGTCGACCAGAACCGGCAGAAGCGCGCTGCCCTGAAGCGCGACCTCTCCGCCCTCTCCGATATCCTCGCCGAGCGGCTCGATCGCCTGACCTCGAGCCGCCGCGAACGCCTTAGCAATATCGAGCAGTTGCAGAGCCTGCTGCCCGATCTCATCCCGTCCTGGGGCATCGCCAGGGGCCGCCACATCATCGTCACGAGCGCCGACCACCGCATGCTCGCTCGCGCCCCGATCGACAGGCTCGGCGAGAACGACCGGGTGCTCGACATCGTCTCCACCGCGCAACTGCTCGCCGCGCCGAGCCAGCAGGGCCTCCTCGCCGACATGCTTCTGCCGAATGGCGACGGCGCGCTGGCCATCTCGGTTCAGGTGAGATCGCTGCCCGGCCAGGTGATCGTGATCCAGGAGATGAACGAGCCGATCTGGGGATCGGACGCCGCGCTCTCGGTCACGCTCTCGGCGACCACGGGCTTCGTCGTGCTCATCCTCGGCTTCGCTTTCCACTGGCAGTCGACCCGCGCCCGCGAGGGCGATCTCATCAATGACGCCGTCCGCGGCCGGATCGACACTGCGCTCAACCGCGGCCGCTGCGGGCTGTGGGACTGGGACCTCTCGCGCGGCCGCATCTTCTGGTCGCAGTCGATGTTCACCCTGCTCGGCCTTGAATCCCGCAACGACCTCCTGACCTTCGGCGAGGTCAACGCGCTGGTGAAATCCGACGACATCGATCTGTTCGACATCGCCGACCAGCTCATCTCCGGCAAGATCGACCACATCGACCAGTCGTTCCGCATGCAGCACACCGAGGGCCACTGGATCTGGCTGCGCGTGCGCTGCGAGCTTAGCCAGGCCACCGCCGACGGCGCCCTGCACCTGATCGGGATCGCGGTCGACATCACCGAGCAGAAGAGCCTCGCCGAGAAGACGGTGGAAGCAGACCTGCGGCTGCGCGACGCCATCGAGACCATTCCGGAAGCCTTCGTGCTCTGGGATGCCGAGGACCGCCTCGTGCTCTGCAACTCGCACTTCCAGCGCCTCCACAAGCTGCCGGATTCGGCCGTTGCCCCCGGGACCTCCTACGAGACCGTGATCGAGGTCGGCAGCATGCCGGAGGTGCGCACGCGGTTGCACGAGACCGGCGTGCCGATGCCCGGTGCGCGCACCTTCGAGGCGCAGCTCGACGACGGGAAGTGGCTGCACATCTCCGAGCGCCGCACCAAGGACGGCGGCTACGTCTCCGTCGGCACCGACATCACCCGCATCAAGGCGCACGAGCAGAAGCTCGTCGACAACGATTTGCGCCTGCGCGCCTCCGTCGTCGACCTGAAGCGCTCGCAGTCCGAGCTCGAGCGGCAGGCGCTCGAGCTCGCCGACCTCGCGGAGAAATATTCGCAGGAGAAGACGCGGGCCGAGGAAGCCAACGCCGCCAAGTCGAAATTCCTCGCCAATATGAGCCACGAGCTGCGCACGCCGCTGAACGCGATCATCGGCTTCTCCGAGATCATGGGCAGCGGCATGTTCGGCGCGCTCGGCTCGGACAAGTACCAGGAATATTGTCACGACATCCTCACCAGCGGCAAATATCTGCTCGACGTCATCAACGACATCCTCGACATGTCGAAGATCGAGGCCGGACGCATGAAGCTCGACCTGGAGCCGCTCGATCTGTCGCGGACGCTCGCGGAATCGCTGCGCGTGGTGTCCGGACGCGCCCATGCCAAGAAGCTGACGCTCGATGCCGACATCGAACGCACGATTCCCGTGGTGGCCGACCGCCGCGCGATCAAGCAGATCGTCGTCAACCTGCTCTCCAATGCGGTGAAGTTCACGCCCGACAATGGCCGGGTGATCGTGCGCAGCCAGGTGCTGGACGATCAGATCGTGATGCTGATCGCCGACACCGGCATCGGCATCGCGCAGGATTCGCTGCAGCGCCTCGGCAAGCCGTTCGAGCAGGTCGAGAGCCAGCTCACCAAGACCTACCAGGGTTCGGGCCTCGGCCTTGCAATCGCGCGCTCGCTGACCAGCCTGCACGGCGGCTCGATGAAGCTGCGCTCGAAGCTCGGCGTCGGCACCGTCGTCCGCATCGCCCTGCCGCGCAACGCCTGCGCGGCGAGGATGCGGGCAGCGGCGTAGCTTTCACACCGCTGTCGAAGCAGCCCTTGCCAGTGGCAACTGGAGACTCGTTTCCAGCAAGGCCCGGTCATTCAGCACCGCCAGTGTCTCGCGGGTGGTGAGAGAGGCGACGGCCTGCTCGAAGGTGTCGCTCGCCTCGATGCGGGCGCGGGCGATTGCGAGCTGCGGGTCGATTTGCTCCGGTCGCCGGCGCGTCGGTGGGGGAAGCGAGCGGAGATGTTGCGTCAGGAATGACAGGTCGCGTTGCAGTTCGACCAGCGCGCGGCCGCGATCTTCCGAAGGCGATGCAGCCAGTTCGTTCGCGCGGGCCAGCACGGCCGGCGGCGCGACTTCCTCCGGTGTCGCAAACAGCGCCCTCATCCGCGGCTTCGCCGTATAGGCGCCGATCGGAATGGCAAACAAGAGCCCGATGATGACCGGCGACATCCACAACAGCAGCGGCAGAGAGACGGCATAGGCGCTCGCGGCCATCAGCACGCCGAAGGCCGTGGGCACTCCGTATTTTCGATAGAGCTCGCGCCGCTCGACCGAGCCGTCGTCGCGGCGCTGCGTCTGCCATCCGGCGTCACGGCCAATCAGGATTTCGATCACCGCGATCGACTGGAAGACCATCATTGCGGGTGCAATCATGGCGGAGATCAGCACTTCGACGATGACGCCGAGGAAAGCGCGAATGGCGCCGCCGAACCGCCGGCGCGTTTCCCGCTGCGTCAACAGCAACAGGAAGCCGAGCAATTTCGGCACAATCAGAAGCGCCATGGTGGCGCCGAACACCCAGGCCGCGAGAACGGGGTCCTGCGCCGGCCAGTTGGGAAACAGCGAAAACCCTTTCGGAAAATATTCCGGGCGGACGAAGCGGGCCTGCAGCGAGATCAGTATCCCGAGCAGCAGGAACGTAAACCAGAGCGGCGCGGTGATATACGAACCGATCCCGGTCATGAAATGCAGGCGCGAAATCCAGTGCAATCCGCGCGTTGGCAACACGGCGAGATGCTGCAGGTTTCCCTGGCACCACCTCCGGTCGCGCGCCGCGAAATCCAACAGCGAAGGCGGCACTTCCTCGAAACTGCCGCCGAGCGTCGGCGCCATGTAGATGCCCCAGCCGGAGCGTCGCATCAGCGCGGCCTCGACAAAGTCGTGGCTCAGGATATGTCCGCCGAACGGCTTTCGCCCGCGAAGCTCCGGCAGCCCGGCAGCTTCGGCGAATGCGCTCACCCTGATGATGGCATTGTGCCCCCAGTAATTGCCTTCGGAGCCGTGCCACCAGGCAACGCCCGCTGCGATCATCGGCCCATAAAGCCGGCCCGCAAATTGCTGCAGGCGGCTGAACAGGCTTCGCGCATTGACGATGATCGGCAACGTCTGCAGCAACGCGGCCGCGGGGTTTGCCTCCATCGCATGAACCATCCGCACCATCGTGTCGCCCGTCATCAGGCTGTCGGCATCGAGGACGATCATGAACTGATAGCCGCTCCCGAAGCGGGAAACCCACTCGGCGATGTTGCCGGACTTGCGCGCGACGTTGTTGGCGCGGTGACGATAGTAGAGCCGATCGGAACCGCAGGCTTGCCGCAGTTTCAGGAAAGCGCGTTCCTCGGCGATCCAGATATCGGGATCGGTGGTGTCGCTCAGCACAAACCAGTCGAAGTGCTCGCCATGCCCGGTCGCCTCGACGGACTCGTAGATCGCACGCAGCCGAGCCATCAACTGGTTTTCGTTTTCATTATAGGTCGGCAGCAGCACCGCCGTCCGGCTCGCGATTTCGGGTAAGGCGCCGCTGGCGGCGATTTGCAGTGCGTTCCCTCTTCGGCCGAGCAGGACGAAAAAGCCCGCAAGGGCGGAGGCAAACGAGAAACCGATCCAGGCAAGCAACGCCACGAACAGCGCGAGCACCATCCATTCCAGGACGGTCACGCCCCCGACTTCGAGCACCTTGTACATCTCATAGGCGCCGGCGCCGGTGAGCGCGATGGTGGCTGCAAAGACAAATGTCCGCCGCAGCCACATGCTTGACGCCACCGGCACGGGCTGCCGCGTCGCCTGCGGCGCATGCGCGAAGTCCGATGTGATCATCTCGAGCGGATATTCGCGTGGCAGGAACCCGTCGGTGGGCGCATCCGGCGTCAGCGGCGACGACGTCGCTACGGAGCCCATCGATAAACCCACACTTCGGAAAGAGGTTTATCGTCTTGCACCAGCAAGGCTCGAAGCTCGATGGGCGTATCCTTCTTCACCGCGCATTGGAAGCTGAGCCGCCATCCACCCGTGTCAGGATTTGGTTGCGTGACGATGTTGGTGATCTCGGACTTCTCGGCGCTCACAACGCCCTTGATGCTGTTGGGATCGACACCCTTCAGGTTGTCGCCGATCAGATCCAGCACGAACAATTTGCTGTCGTCGCCACGCGCTCCGATGCCGGTGCGCACGAAGCGGGCGAGCGAATGAGGCTTCGGCATATCCGGACCCCAGTGCAGGCGATAGGTGAAATTGTTTTCGCTCTTCGCCTTCAGCGGCACCTTCGGCCGCCAGAACGCGGCAATGTTGTCGTGGATTTCCTCTTTGGTCGGAATCTCGATCAGTACGACGCCGCCCTCGCCCCAATCGCCGATCGGTTCGACCCAGAGGCTCGGGCGTGCTTCGAAACGTGACTCGATATCCTCGTAGGCGGCGAATCTCTTCTCGCGCTGCATCAGCCCGAAGCCGCGTGGATTGAGGTCCTGGAAGGTGCTGACCTGAAGATCCCGCGGATTGCTCAGGGGACGCCACAGGCTTTCACCCTTGCCGTTGAAGATCGCGAGCCCGTCGGAATCGTGCACCGAGGGGCGAAAATCGGCGACATCGTTGCGGTCATTGGGGCCGAAGAAGAACATGCTAGTCATCGGCGCCAGCCCCGCGTGCTCGAGATCGGCCCGCGGATAGAGCGACATCTCGACGTCGAACACCGTGGTCTCGCCGGGCCGCAAGGTGAAACGATAGCTGGCGGCGCAGCTCTTGCTGTCGAGCAGCGCATGGATGACGAGCGAGGTCGCGTTCGCCGCGGGGCGTTCCAGCCAGAACGCCTTGAAGGTGGGAAATTCCTCTCCCTTCGCCTCGCCGGTATCGATCGACAATCCCCGCGCCGACAATCCGTAGGTTTCACCCTTGGCGACGGCACGGAAATAGCTCGCGCCGAGGAAGACGCAGACCTCATCGAAATAGTCGGGCTTGTTGATCGGCGCGTGGATGCGAAGGCCGGCAAAGCCGAGATCATCAGCGGCGAACGCCGGCACATCGTTGCCGAACGAGAAGTCGTCCTTGCGATAGCGGATTTCGTTGGCCTGGCCGTCGACGACTTCGAAGATGTTGACCCTGTTCTTGTAGAAGAAGCCGCGGTGAAAGAACTGCGCCTGGAACGGCAGCTTGTCGGCGCGCCAGAGCGCGCGCTCCGGCATGAAGCGGATCGAGCGATATTGATCGTAGTTCAGATCCTTCAGCTCGGCCGGCAGCTTTTCGTCGGGCGCCTCGAACGATTTGCTCGCGAGGCTGCGCGCGAGCTCCCGAACGGTGGACGCATCAAACGGAACAGTCGCGACCGCTTCGGTTCCCGGAAACAATACGAGTGTCGGCAGCACTGCCGAGCCTTGCAGTAGCTGGCGACGATTTACGAGAACTCCTCAGCATTTGGACCAGGCGCCGCATGGAAACAGCCAAGCCGTCGGCAAGTTCCATGAATGCTGGAACGTTCAGCTAAAGATTCCTCTCAGACGATCTCCGTCCCCGTCGTTTGGGAAAACTCCGCACCCGGCCGCGGCGCAGCCACGAAAATGTCCGGAACTCGTCAACAACATGAGCCGCAATTCAGGCAATAGCAAACCGCCCACGGCAGCGTCGTGGCTCACCGCCATCTTTCGCAAGCAATGGCGGTGGCGCGTTGGTCACGCGCTATGATTTGGAGATACCGACTCCAGCGTGGGGGCGACTTCGCGCGCGACCTGAACCAGGGCGGCGATCAAGGGTGTCATCGGGTCGCGCTGCGGGATCACCAGGCCGATACTGTAGTTCACCACGGGGTCGACGATCGGAATGCTGCGCACGGCGTCGGCGAGGCCGAGTGTCTCCGCGAGCTTTGCCGGCATCACGCTTGCCCAGCGCCCGGTCTTCACATGGGTGTAGAGCACGAGCAGCGAGTTCGAGGTCAGCGTCGGCGTTGCTTCCGCCCCGACTGAACGAAGTGCCCGATCGATGATGCGGCGGTTCTGCATGTCGGGCGTCAGCAGGCACAGCGGCACCTGGCCGACCTCTTTCCACGTCACAGAGTCGCGATCGCCGAACATGGCGTCGGGCGATGTCAGCAACCGATAGCTCTCGTTATAGAGACGGATGGTGCGAACCTTGCCGATCGGCTCGTTCTCGATATAGGTCAGCCCGGCATCGACCTCGAGGTTCTCCAAGAGGCCGAGCACGTCGGACGAGGTGCAGGACGGGATGCGGAAACGCACGTCGGGATGACGGGCGCGGAACGGCGTGGTGAGCGAAGCCACCATGCCGAGCACAGTCGGGATCGCCGCGATCCGGATCTCGCCGGAGAGCTTGTGCCTCAGCCCGTTGATCTCCTCCCGCATCGCGCGGGCATCGCCGACGATGCGGCGCGCCCAGTCGAGCGCGCGCTCGCCTTCGGGCGTGAAGCCCTGAAAGCGGGAACCGCGCTGCACCAGCATCACGCCGAGGAGATCCTCGAGCTGCTTGAGGCTCGTCGACATCGTCGGCTGCGTGACGCCGCACGCCTCCGCCGCGCGGCCGAAATGCCGCTCCTTTGCGAGTGCCAACAGGAGTTCAAGCTTGTCGATCAAGAAGGCCTCATCAGCTCTGGCATGCCACTTCGAATATAACGATCACAGCCGGGACGAACACGAGAAAAAGCCGTACCGCACAAGGTGTTCTGCTACCAATTCTATTTCTATATTGATCGATTTCATATCCCAATCGATCGCTGTTCACGATCGCAGCATGAGACAGCTTTATTGATATCTGGATCGATTCCAACTTTCATGGGCGCGAGTGAAAACCCTCCGATTTGAGAGGCATGGATGACATCGGCCTACGAACCCTGGAACGAAGCGCGCGGCGCCGAGATCATCGCCGAGCATGCCGAGCTCGAAGGCGCGACGCTGGTCATCCTGCACGCCCTGCAGGAAGCCTTCGGCTACGTGCCCGAGCCCGCGATCCCGATGGTCGCTTCCACGCTCAATCTCTCGCGTGCCGAGGTCCACGGCGTGTTCACCTTCTACCATGATTTCCGCAAGGCGCCTGCAGGCCGCCATGTGCTGAAGCTGTGCCGCGCGGAGGCCTGCCAGGCCGCCGGCGGCGATGCGCTGGCGGCGCGCGCGGAAGCCAAGCTTGGCGTTGTACTCGGTAACACCACGGCCGATGAGCGCGTGACGTTGGAGCCGATCTACTGCCTCGGCCTTTGCGCCACCGCGCCATCAGCGATGCTGGATGGCCGCGTGGTCGGCCGGCTCGACGAAGCGCGCCTCGACGCGCTGGTCAGGGAGGCGCAGCGATGACGATGCGACTCTTTGTCCCCCGCGATGCCGGCGCGGTCGCCGTTGGCGCTGATGAGGTCGCGACGGCGCTGCAGCTCGCCGCCGAGAAGCACGGCCTTGCGATCGAGATCGTCAGGACTGGCTCGCGCGGGCTCTATTGGCTGGAGCCGATGGTCGAAGTCGCAACAGCGGCGGGCCGGATCGCGTTCGGCCCGGTGAGCGCCGCGGACGCAGCTTCCCTGCTCGATGCGATGGCCGCCGACGGGCCGCATCCGTTGCGGCTGGGCGTTGCCGACGAGATCCCCTGGCTCAAGCGCCAGACCCGCCTAACCTTCGCGCGCTGCGGCGTGGTGGATCCCCGCTCGGTCGAGGACTATCGCGCCCATGGCGGCTACAGGGGCCTGGAGCGGGCGCTGACGCTCTCCCCCGACGAGATCCTTGCCGACGTCACCGCCTCCGGCCTGCGCGGCCGCGGCGGCGCCGGCTTCCCGACCGGCATCAAGTGGAAGACGGTGGCGCAGGCCAGCGCCGACCGGAAGTACATCGTCTGCAATGCCGACGAAGGCGACAGCGGCACCTTCGCCGACCGCATGATCATGGAAGGCGATCCGTTCGTCGTGATCGAGGGCATGACGATCGCCGGCATCACGGTCGGCGCCACCAAGGGCTACATCTACACCCGCTCCGAATATCCGCACGCGGTGGAGGCGATGAATGCCGCGATCGCGGCGGCGAAGCGCGCCGGCTATCTCGGCGCGCGCATCGGCGGTTCCGCACATAGTTTCGATCTCGAGGTGCGCGTCGGCGCCGGCGCCTATGTTTGTGGCGAGGAGACCTCGCTGCTCGAAAGCATAGAAGGCCGCCGCGGCATCGTGCGCGCCAAGCCGCCGCTACCCGCGCACAAGGGCCTGTTCGGGCGGCCGACTGTCATCAACAACGTGCTGTCGTTCGCCGCGATCCCGTTCATCCTCGATAACGGCGCTAAGGCTTACGCAGATTTCGGCATGGGCCGCTCGCGCGGCACGATGCCGATCCAGCTTGCCGGCAATGTGAAGCATGGCGGCCTGTTCGAGACCGCGTTCGGCATCACGCTCGGCGAACTCGTTGACGAGATCGGCGGCGGCTCCTTCACCGGCCGTCCGGTGCGCGCGGTGCAAGTGGGCGGTCCCCTAGGTGCCTACTTCCCGCGCGCTCTCTTTGATACGCCGTTCGACTATGAAGCGTTCGCCGCTCGCGACGGATTGATCGGCCATGGCGGCATCGTCGTGTTCGACGACAGCGTCGATATGGCCAAGCAGGCGCGCTTTGCGATGGAATTCTGCGCGGTCGAATCCTGCGGCAAGTGCACGCCGTGCCGCATCGGCTCAACCCGCGGCGTGGAGACCATCGAGAAGATCATCCGTGGCGAGCGCGTGGCCGAAAACCTCGCCCTCGTCGAGGACCTCTGCAACACCATGAAGTTCGGCTCGCTCTGCGCGCTCGGCGGCTTCACGCCCTACCCCGTGCTGAGTGCCCTCAGGCATTTCCGGGATGATTTCGGCCCGGCACCGGCCCGCTTAGAGGCCGCGGAATAGGAAAATCGCCATGTCATTGATCGAGGAAATCGACTTCGGCACGCCGCGCTCCAAATCGGAGACCATGGTCACGCTGACCATCGACGGCAAGCCCATCACGGTGCCCGAGGGCACCTCCATCATGCGCGCGGCGATGGACGCAGGTCACCAGATCCCGAAGCTCTGCGCGACCGACATGGTCGACGCCTTCGGCTCCTGCCGTTTGTGTCTCGTCGAGATCGAGGGACGCGCCGGCACGCCGGCCTCCTGCACCACGCCGGTGGCGCCGGGCCTCGTGGTTCACACCCAGACGGACCGATTGAAGAAGCTGCGCAAGGGGGTGATGGAGCTCTACATCTCCGACCATCCGCTGGACTGCCTGACCTGCGCCGCCAATGGCGATTGCGAATTGCAGGACATGGCCGGCGCCGTCGGCCTGCGCGACGTGCGCTACGGCTATGAGGGCGACAACCATGTGTTCGCCAAGTCCGATGGCGCGGTCAATCCGGCCTGGATGCCGAAGGACGAGTCCAACCCTTACTTCACCTACGACCCTGCCAAATGCATCGTCTGCTCGCGCTGCGTCCGCGCCTGCGAGGAGGTGCAAGGCACCTTCGCGCTGACGATCGCCGGCCGCGGCTTCGACAGCCGCGTCTCGCCCGGCATGAGCGAAAGCTTCCTCGGCTCCGAATGCGTCTCCTGCGGCGCCTGCGTGCAGGCCTGCCCGACCGCGACGCTGACGGAAAAATCGGTGATCGAAATCGGCCAGCCCGAGCATTCCGTGGTGACCACCTGTGCCTATTGCGGCGTCGGCTGCGCCTTCAAGGCCGAGATGCGCGGCGAGGAAGTGGTGCGCATGGTGCCGTACAAGGACGGCAAGGCCAATCGTGGCCACTCCTGCGTCAAGGGCCGCTTCGCCTGGGGCTATACCAACCACAAGGAACGCATCCTGAAACCGATGATCCGCGAGCGGATCGCCGATCCCTGGCGCGAGGTGTCGTGGGACGAGGCCTTCTCGTTCGCCGCCGCGAAGTTCAAGGGCATCCAGCAAAAGTATGGCCGCGACGCGGTCGGCGGCATCACGTCGTCCCGCTGCACCAATGAAGAAACCTATCTGGTGCAGAAATTGATCCGCGGCGGCTTCGGCAACAACAATGTCGACACCTGCGCGCGCGTCTGCCATTCGCCGACCGGCTACGGCCTGTCGCAAACCTTCGGCACCTCGGCCGGCACGCAGGATTTCGATTCGGTCGAAGACACCGATGTCGTGATCGTGATCGGCGCCAATCCGGCCTCGGCCCACCCGGTGTTCGCCTCGCGGCTGAAGAAGCGGCTGCGGCAGGGGGCAAAACTGATCGTGATCGATCCGCGGCGCACCGAAATGGTGGAAGCCCCACACCTCAAGGCGCTGCATCTGCCGTTGATGCCGGGCACCAACGTGATGGTCATGACCGCGTTGGCGCATGTCATCGTCACCGAGGGCCTCGTCAACGAAGCCTTCGTGCGCGAGCGTTGCGACTGGAGCGAATTCGAGGAATGGGCGGCGTTCGTCGCGCAGCCGAACAACAGCCCGGAAGCGACTGCGATCCTGACCGGCGTCGATCCGAAGGATCTGCGCGAGGCGGCGCGCATCTACGCCACCGGCGGCAACGGCGCGATCTATTACGGTCTCGGCGTCACTGAGCACAGCCAGGGCTCAACCACGGTGATCGCAATCGCCAACCTCGCGATGGTGACAGGCAATATCGGCCGTCCCGGCGTCGGCGTGAACCCGCTGCGCGGCCAGAACAACGTGCAGGGCTCTTGCGACATGGGCTCGTTCCCGCATGAGCTGCCGGGTTACCGCCACATCGCGACGGATGCGGTGCGTGACCAGTTCGAGGCGATGTGGAACGTGAAGCTCAACCCGGAGCCGGGCCTGCGCATCCCCAACATGTTCGACGCCGCGATCGAAGGCACCTTCATGGGCCTCTATGTACAGGGCGAGGACATCCTGCAGTCCGACCCTAACACCTCCCACGTTGTGGCGGCGCTGTCGGCGATGGAATGCGTGATCGTGCACGATCTCTTCCTGAACGAGACCGCGAATTACGCGCACGTGTTCCTGCCGGGCTCGAGCTTCCTGGAGAAGGACGGAACCTTCACCAATGCCGAGCGTCGTATCCAGCGCGTGCGCAAGGTGATGACGCCGAAGAACGGGCTGGCCGACTGGGAGGTCACCATCCGCCTCGCCAAGGCGATGGGCTTCGAGATGCACTACAACCATCCCTCCGAGATCATGGACGAGATCGCGGCGTTGACGCCGACCTTCGCCGGCGTCTCCTATGCCAAGCTCGACGAGCTCGGTTCGGTGCAATGGCCCTGTAACGAGAAGGCGCCCGAGGGAACGCCAGTGATGCATATCGGCGGCTTCGTGCGCGGCAAAGGCAAGTTCATCGTCACCGAATATGTCGCGACCGACGAGCGCACCGGCCCGCGCTTCCCGCTGCTGCTCACGACGGGACGCATCCTCAGCCAGTACAATGTCGGCGCGCAGACCCGCCGCACCGAAAATGTGGTCTGGCACAGCGAGGACCTGCTGGAGATCCATCCGCACGATGCCGAGCAGCGCGGCGTGCGCGACGGCGATTGGGTGCGCCTGAAGAGCCGCGCCGGCGAGACCACGCTGCGCGCGCTCATCACCGACCGCGTCGCGCCGGGCGTAGTCTACACCACGTTCCATCATCCGGACACGCAGGCCAATGTGATCACGACCGATTATTCGGACTGGGCGACCAACTGCCCGGAATACAAGGTCACCGCAGTGCAGGTCTCGCCGTCCAAAGGTCCGTCCGACTGGCAGAAAGCCTATGACGCCCAGGCGAAGCATTCGCGCCGGATCGCGCCGGTCGTGGAAGCCGCGGAGTGAGGATGCACGATCCCGTCACCAGCGCGGAGCGGCAGGTCTGGCGCGACGGCAGCCTGAGCGAAGGCACGCGCCAGATCCCCGAGGAGACGGCGCTGGCGCTGACCTATAATGGCGGCACCTACGCCGTGATGATGGGCACGCCGCAGGACCTTCGCGACTTTGCCATCGGCTTCAGCCTCAGCGAAGGCGTTGTTCAGTCCGCCGACGAGATCGAGACGCTCGACATCATCGAGCTCGATGATGGCATCGAGCTGCGGATGTGGCTGGCGCCCGAAAAGGCCACGCTGATCAATGAGCGGCGGCGGCATATCGCGGGCCCGACCGGTTGCGGCCTCTGCGGCATCGATTCGATCGCGGAAGCGGTTCGTCCCGCAGCCATCGTGCAGAAGGGCCGCAGCTTCTCGCCGCGCGAGATCATGACCGCGATGGCCGCAATCGCCCCGCTGCAAGCAATCAACCTCAGGACCCGCGCAGTGCATGCCGCGGCGTTCTGGACGCCTATGCGCGGCATCGTCGCGCTGCGCGAGGATGTCGGCCGCCACAATGCGCTCGACAAGCTCGCCGGCGCGCTGGCGCAGGCGAAGGTGTCGACCAGCGAGGGCATGGTGCTGTTGACGAGCCGCGTCTCGGTCGAGATGGTGCAGAAGACGGCAACCATCGGCGCGCCGCTGATGGTCGCGGTATCGGCGCCGACAGCGCTTGCCGTGCGCATGGCCGACGCCGCCGGCATCACGCTTGCGGCGATCGCGCGCGCCGACGGGTTCGAGGTATTCACGCATGCGGAGCGGATCGCGACCCGCGCCGATGCCAGGGAGGCCATCCATGTCGCCTGACCGACTGATCTACATGGCCAACCAGATCGGCAAGTTCTTCCAGAACCAGGGGCATGAGCGCGCGGTGCCGGGGATCGCCGAGCATATCAAGAAGTTCTGGGACCCAAGGATGCGCAAGGCGATCTTCGCCCATCTCGACGCCGGCGGCGCGGGGCTTGATCCGTACGTCCACGAGGCGCTCAAGAGCTTGAAGAAGGCGTAAGCCACGGAATTGTAGGGTGGGCAAAGCGCAGCGCGCCCACCTTTCTTCACCGGCCGTGGGTGGTGGGCACGCTCCGCTTTGCCCACCCTACGGCACTGTCGTCCCGGCGAACGCCGGGACCCATATGTGGACGGCCCCCGTGGCACAAGAGCTTTTGAGGTGATCGGATCGCTGCATCCATATGTCCGG